>QNCQ01000119.1 GCA_003645825.1 Fidelibacterota bacterium | reverse complement strand
ATTTACGACTTTGGTTGGGAACCCATCTTTGAAATGAATTTCGATGATATCTTCTTCTTCAGGGGTGTTTTTCAGTAGGGTGGTTCTTGTGAAGATATTTTCCGGAGGGGGGAAATCTGGATCTTCAAGTATTCCAGCCTCATGACTTATATGCATGAGATTGTCATCCTCGCTATAAGGCTTATCTTTTGTGGCTTTAACCGGTATGTTGTGTTTTTGTGCCCATTTAATTAAATCTGATCTTCCTTTGAACTGGGAAAGGAATTCCGGATCCCTCCATGGAGCAATGACTTTTATATCGGGTTTGAGAGCGTAGTATGTTAGTTCGAATCTTACCTGATCATTGCCTTTTCCTGTTGCTCCATGCGCTACATACTCAGCACCTTCCTTTTCGGCAATCTCTATTTGTTTTTTTGCAAGCAAAGGCCTTGCAAGAGCTGTTCCCAGAAGATATCTTTTTTCATAAAGTGCATTGCCCCGGAGAGCGGGGTAAATAAAATCGGTAACAAATTCTCTCCTTAAATCTTCTATGTACACCTTTTTTGCTCCAGTGCTCAGGGCTTTTTTCCGGGTTTCTTCGAAATCGTCAGCCTGCCCCACATTTCCGACGAAACATATTACTGAAAAACCTTTAAGAAATAGCCATTTTAGAATTACTGACGTATCAAGTCCACCACTATAGGCTAACACAACTTTTTTATTTTCCATTTTTTATTCCTCCTTCACGTTTGATAACTCAATTATTACTGCTTCTTCATCGCAGTATCCAGGAAATTTTGGACAGTTGACGCAATCTTTCCAGATTTTGTATGGAAGGTCATCTTTTGAGATTTCTTTAAAGCCTAATTTCTTAAAGAAATTAGGTTGCATTGTTAAAGCAAAAACTTTTTTTATTCCGAGTTCTCTTGCTTCTTTGAGAAGATATCTTACTATCTTTGCACCCACTCCATTTCCATGGTGTTTCGAGTCAACTGCCAGAGATCTAATTTCTGCAATGTCCTCCCAGTGAACTTTTAACGCTCCACATCCTATTACTTCGTTATTATGTTTCACCACAATGTATTCTCTTACGTGTTCATAGGTATAGCTTTTTGATATGCCGAGCATTATCCCTTTTGCGGCAAAGCTATTGACAAGGTTTACAATTGCTTCTACATCTTTTACTTTTGCTTTCTCAATCATAATTGTACCTCACGAAAGTATAGCTTTTTCAAGCTTTGAAACTGCTTCTTCAATCTGCTCTTTTGTTGTAATGAGCGGTGGGAGCAACCTGATAGTTGTTTCACCGCTCTTGCATACAAGTAATCCATTTTCGAAGCATTTCTGAATAATAGGTTCCGGGTTCTTGTTGAATTCGACCCCAATCATAAAACCTCTTCCTCGAATATCAGTAATTCCGTTTGTTCTTTCCTTGAGTTTTTCCAGTAATGATTTTAAGTATTCTCCATTGGTCCTGACATTGTTTAATAAGTTTTTGTCACTTGTTCTTTTTACGACTTCTATTGCAACAGCTGTAGTGACAGGATTCCCACCAAAAGTTGAACCATGCTCCCCGGGATTGATGTTTTCTCCAACTTTACTTGTTGTCAAGATAGCTCCTATTGGAAGCCCGCCAGCAAGGGGTTTAGCAATGGTCATTATGTCCGGTGTTACGCCAAAGTATTCGTGTGCGGAAAAGTAACCGGTTCGCCCCAGCCCACATTGTATTTCATCAAAGATAAGCAAGAAGTTGTGTTCTCGAGAAAGTTCTTTTAATTCCAGAATAAAATCCTTTTCTGCTGGATTTATTCCTCCCTCTCCTTGAATTGGTTCTAAGATCACAGCGCATGTTTTTTGTGAGATGAGTTTCTTTACAGAGTTTATGTTATTCAATTCCGCGAATTTAAATCCATCAAGCATTGGTTCAAAACCCTTCCAATACTTTTCATTCCCTGTGGCAGATAGAGCTCCCATGCTTCGCCCATGAAAAGATTTTTTGAAGCTGATTATTTCGTAGCAGTCCGCCCCTTTGTTTGTATGGCCCCACTTGCGTGCGAACTTTATTGCGGTTTCGACCGATTCTGCTCCACTATTGCAGAAGAAAACTTTTTCTGCGAATGTTTTCTGAGTTAATAACAATGCAAGCTCTATATGCGGGGGAGAATGGTAGAGGTTTGAACAGTGCCATAATTTTTCAATTTGTTTTTTTGCTGCTTCAACGAGGTCCTGGTGGCAATGTCCGAGTGAGGAAACCCCTATTCCGGAAATGAAATCTAGGTAGGGTTTCCCACTGGTATCGTAAAGATAGACTCCTTTCCCTCTTTCGAAGACAATGTCTGGCCGCTTATAGGAATGGATCAAAGTTCTTTTGGCTATCTCAGGTAGATTTTGAGTATTCATTTACTCCTCCGCTTATAAGGGTTAATGGCACTTTTTCTTTTCTCAGAATTTTTGAGATAACGTCTGGACAACTCCAGTTAGTGATAATTGCCTCTTCCACTCCAGATTTGATACTTTTTAATATTGATAACAGCTTTACAGCCATGCCATCTTTCACGATTCCAGATTTTATTAGATTGTCTATTTCTGTTACACTTATTTTCTCGATTAGTTTGTCCTTTATGATGACTCCCGGAACATCTGATATAAAAATCAATTTGTTAGCTGATAAGCTCGCTGCTATGGCGACGGCTGCCTCATCAGCGTTTACATTGTATTTAAAACCAATGCTATTTTTGGAGATAGGAGAAATTACTGGTATCCAGCTCCTCTCTAAGTATTTTAGAAGTATACTTGTGTTTACGCTGACGATTTCTCCGACAAAGTGTGCCTGATGTCCCTTTATTTCTTTTGGTTTTACTTCGAAAAGATTGTGTTTCCAGCCAGAGAGACCAATAGCCGGTACTCCCTTTTTTATCCAGAAAGAGACTATGCGGCTATTTATTTTATTTGTTATTACTTCGTCTATTATATTGATTTCCCGGGCTGAGGTAAGGCGTAGACCATCGATAAATTTTGATTTTATGTTATGTTTTTCTAACTCTTTTGTTATTTCTTTGCCTCCACCGTGGACTATAATGAAAGTGTACTTTCTATTGCGTAGGATTTCCTCTCCCAGTTCATCCAGAAGTCCGGGTTTGTCAAGCTCACTGCCACCAAGTTTTATGAGGATAATTTTATTTAGATAAGACATGTTGTTTCCTCCAGATCAAACATTATGTTAAAATTCTGTATGGCTTGCTTGCTTGCTCCCTTGCCTAGATTATCTATAACTGACACTATAACCAGGAATTGTGTGCTCTCGGGCTGGAGGATATGTATGTAACAGTAGTTTGTATTCTGAACTATATGTAAATCCGGGTAAAAATCTTTTGCTAATCTGACAAATGGTTCATTGCCATAATAATGTTCGTAGATATTGTAAACTATATTTTTATCTGTGTTTTCTTTAAGCTTGCAGTAGGTGGTAGATAGAATTCCTCTATTAACAGGAACTGTCTGCGGGTTGAAGAGCACTTTTGTATTTTTACCTGTCAATAAAAAGAGTTTTTCTTCAATTTCTCCAACATGTCTGTGAGATCGTCCTGGCGAATACAGGTTAATGTTCTCGTTCGCACTGACAAAGTGAGTTCTCTGTAAGGGAGTTTTTCCTGCCCCCGTCATCCCTGATTTCGAATCTGAAATGATATAATCGGCTTCGATCACGTTTTCTATCAGCAAGGGGAGAGTACCAAGCAAAATAGAGGTAGGATAGCAGCCCGGATTGGCAATTATTTGAGCATTTTTTATTTTGTCTCTAAAAAATTCGGGGAGTCCATAGGCCGTTTTCTCAAGTAGTTCTGGAAGAGTGTGTTCCGTATTATACCAGATTTGGTAGTTGCTTGGATTTAAAAACCTGAAATCCGGCCCGAGGTCAATAACCTTTATATTTTGTGAGATAGCGTATTTTGCAAATTTAAAACTTTCCCCGGCTGGTAAGCATAAAAACACGACGTCTACATCGCCAATAGATTCCGGTTTGCTTTCAATAAGACTCAGATTTCTCCATTTACTAAGACTGGGAAATAATTCTGATAGCTTTTTGCCTGTATGTGAGTTTGATGTGGCAAAAGACAACTCTACGTAAGGATGATATTGTAGTGTTTTTATCAGTTCTTCTCCAGTATAACCTGTTGCACCCACTATCCCGACTTTGATTTTCATTTGTAATTTGTCCTCCCCGTTAAAAGAGCTCTATCAGGGTCCTTTTCCCACATTTATGGCTTGGTCGAATATTCCTGTGGGGTCAGGACCCTTCCCTAATCTATTATGCTCGGCGACAAGGGAATGGGGTTGTATGCGATATGGTATAACTTGTAGAACGGCTGTTTGAAGCTTCAGAATCTATTTTTATTTTTAACTTCGTTTTTAGTTCTTTCATAGCTCTTCAAAACCCAGTTTATTTTAACCACATTATAGTGTTTTTTCAACTTTTATTCTATACTGAAAAATGTTTAATGATAAATATAATAATATTTTAAAAACATGAAAGCATAACTGCATTGTTTTTAATTATTATAAATATTGATATTTACCTCTTTCTCTGAGGATGCTATAATTAATGCACCGCAGCTGTCACTCCAGACGTTTGTAGAGGTTCTTATCATGTCAAGAATTCTGTCTACAGCCAGGATTATGCCTATACCTTCAAGTGGTAAACCAACAGATTTGAGAACCACGGTCATCATAACCAGTCCTGCCATTGGGATGCCTGCGGCCCCTATGGAAGCTAACAGCGCTGTTAGTACAACAACAATTTGCTGAGGAATTGAGAGAAATATTCCATACACCTGAGAGATAAAAATGGCTGCGCTGCATTCATATAAAGCGGTACCATCCATATTGATTGTGGCTCCCAGAGGGAATACGAAACTGGAAATTTTATTTGAGATACCCGATTTTTCTTCTGCACATTCGAGCGTAACCGGGAGGGTGGCAGAGGATGAGGCTGTGGAAAATGCTGTCAAAAGGGCAGTGCTCATATTGTTCATGTGTCTATATGGATTTAGTTTAGTGAAAAGAAAAACTATCAAGGGTAGGGATAGAAAATAATGTATTAACAGTCCTGATAGAACCGTGAAAAAATATTTCCCAAGATTACCAAAAACCTGGAGCCCTGTTGAACTAACAATCTTTGCCATGATTCCAAAAATACCCACAGGGGCCAGTTTGAGAATAAATCCGGTTATCTTCATCATTAGCTCAAAGCCGGCTTGCAGGATGTCGGACAATAGCAGACGCTGTTTTTTCCGAAGTCTTGTAACAAAAAACCCAATGAGTAAGGAGAAAAATATAACGGGCAACATTTCTCCTTGGGCAAAGGAGTTAAAAATATTCGGAGTAAAAATTTTTAATATTATATCTCTGATAGAAAGCGATTGAATATCCACGGATGAGCTCTCTACGCTGGAAGTAAAAAAGCTTGTGTCAGCACCTGGCTTTATCGTGTTTGTTAGTAATAGCCCTGTTACTATAGCTACGAGGCTTGATAAAATATAGTAGAGGATTGTTTTTAACCCCACCCTTCCTAAATTTTTCGAACCACCGACACTTATAACTCCCGTAGAGATTGAGGTAAAAATTAGAGGAAGGGTAATCATTTTTAGCAGATTGAGAAAAATGTCTCCAATAGTTGCGGAAAAACTATAAATTCGCTCTTTTAACAATAGTCCTGCAGCTACTCCGAGAATTATACTGATGAAAATCCACCCTGGCAGCGATATCTTTTTTAAAATTCCTCGTTTCATCGCTATTACTACCTTTTTCTCGTAGATAGTATAAGAAAAGAAAAGTTAAATTCAAGGGGAAATGTTGGGTCTGTTAAATTTTCTGTTGAAATTTTGAATAGAAATAAGAGAGGTATCCCCAATCAACTATGGAAAGGAGGTACCCATACCTTATTTACCTCTAAAAACCAATATAACACTCAGCAATTTCATTATGCAGGTATTTTCTATGGTTAAACCAAAATTAATTGAAATTCTGAAGGAATCTTTAGAAGAAGAACCGATTGTTCAGAGGGATAAAATCATAGGTAATAGACCCTATCAGAGGTCTTCCAGGATAAAGAGATGGGGTTATACAATCAGGAAATACTTTAGGTATCTGAGGATACCGAGGATGCGAGAGAGGGGTAAGGAGGTGCGCTTATTCATAGACAAATAT
>QNCQ01000118.1 GCA_003645825.1 Fidelibacterota bacterium | reverse complement strand
TTGAGGAATATCCCTCCCGGAACTTTTGTGCACAATGTTGAACTCTACCCTGGGAGGGGAGGGAAATTGGCAAGAAGTGCGGGGACATCTATTCAGATTATGGGGAAAGAGGAGAAATATGTTATTGTTAAGATGCCTTCTGGTGAAATGAGGAAGATTCATGGGAATTGTTATGCAACCATAGGAGAGGTAGGGAATAAGGATCATGCTAATATTTCCCTCGGGAAGGCCGGGAGGAGTAGATGGCTTGGAAGAAGGCCTTCGGTTCGTGGAGTTGCGATGAATCCGATTGATCATCCTATGGGGGGTGGTGAAGGGAAAAGTTCAGGAGGACGGCATCCATGTACTCCGTGGGGTAAGCCAGCCAAGGGATACAGGACCAGGAAGAAAGGTAAGCCCAGTGATAAGTTTATTTTGAAGCGAAGGTATGATAAGTAAAGGGAGAGGCTAAATGGCTCGTTCGTTAAAAAAAGGTCCATATGTAGATCCTAAGCTTTTAAAGAAGATAGAACAATTAAATAAATCCGGGAAGAAGAAGGTTATTAAGACATGGTCAAGAAGGTCTACTATCTCTCCTGAGTTTGTCGGGCATACATTTGCTGTACATAATGGGAATAAGTTTATTCCAGTTTACGTCACGGAGAATATGGTAGGGCACAAGCTCGGTGAGTTTGCGCCTACGAGGACTTTTAGGGGACATGCAGGGGATAAGAAGGAAAGAAAGAAGAAGTAGCCATGGAAGCAAGAGCAAGAAGTAAGTATATCAGGCAGAGTCCTAGAAAGGTTAGACAGATTGCTGATCTTGTGAGAGGTAAAAGTATTCCTGAGGCACTGAATATTTTGCATTTCTCGAGGAAAAAAGCTTCTAAATTTATAGAGAAAACGGTACGCTCTGCGGTTTCAAACCTGATTAACTCCGAAGGCGGCTCGGGTGTATCTCCGGAGGATCTTTTTATCAAGGAGATTTATGTTGATCCAGGACCAATGTGGAAAAGAATTCGTCCTGCTCCGATGGGGAGAGCTACTTTAATAAGAAAAAGAACAAGTCACCTTTCTGTGGTAGTCGCAGAATTTGAGGATAAAGCAAAAAAGAAAAGATAAGGAGGAGCCTTGGGACAGAAAACTCATCCGATAGGTTTCAGACTTGGATTTAATAAGACCTGGAGCAGTATCTGGTTTGATGAGAGAAATTTTAAAGATAGACTTTTGCAGGACTATTACCTGAGGAAGTATATAAACAATAGGTTACCTAACGCCGGTATTTCCAGGATAGAAATAAAGAGAACTCCCAAACTGATTACAGTTATTGTCCACACGTCCCGTCCCGGAATGGTTATAGGCCAAAAGGGTAAAGAGGTTGATCTCCTAAAGGCTGAGCTTAAGAAAATTACGGGCACAGAGGTTTACGTAAATGTTAGCGAGGTTAAAAGACCTGAACTTGATGCAGTGCTTGTGGCGAAGAATATTGCCAATCAAATAGCAAGGAAGGTTTCATATAAGAAGGTTGTGAAAAAGGCCATTCAGTCGGCAATGAGGATGGGGGCTCAGGGTATTCGTATTCAGGTTTCCGGTCGACTTGGTGGTGCTGAAATGTCCAGGAAGGAAACCTATAGAGAAGGAAGGGTTCCTCTTCATACACTGAGGGCTGATATAGATTATGCTGTTGAGACTTCTCATACAACTTATGGATGTATTGGAGTAAAAGTCTGGATATGTAGGGGAGAAAAAACGAAAGTAGAAGGTGAGTAAATGTTAGCGCCAAGGAAAGTAAAATACAGAAAACAACAGCGCGGGAGAATGAAAGGGATTGCTTCCCGTGGGAATGAAGTATGCTTTGGGGAATTCGGGTTGAAAGCGCTGGAACCCGGATGGATAACCAGCAGGCAGATAGAGGCAGTTAGGGTGGCTATAACCAGAAAGATAAGAAAACATGGTAAGTTGTGGATAAGGATTTTTCCAGACAAGCCTGTTACGAAAAAGCCTGCAGAGACCCGAATGGGGAAGGGAAAAGGGTCACCTGAATACTGGGTTGCAGTTGTTAAACCAGGAAGAATACTTTTTGAGGTTGAAGCTGAGGATGAAGGCACTGTTATGGAGGCGTTCAGAATAGGGGCACATAAGTTACCTGTCAAGACAAAGATAGTGAGAAGAAAGGAAGTTGGTGAATAAGCCATGAAGAGAGAGCAGTTAAGGGAGATGTCCATAGAGGAACTGAAAGCCAAGCTGGCAGAGGATATTGAGGCACTTGAAAATTTGAGGTTCCAGAAAGCTTTACAGCAACTTGAAAATCCGGCCAGGATAAGGCAGCTAAAGAGAGAAATAGCCCAGATAAAAACAGTGTTGCGGGAGTATGAGCTTGGCATAAGGAAAGTGAAAACGAGCCAACAAGATTGAGGTTAGAAAGATATGGAAAAAAGAGGTAGAAGAAAGACATTTATTGGGACGGTGGTTAGCAATAAGATGGACAAGACTGTTGTTGTGGCAGTTGAGAGGCTGGTGAAACATCCATTATATGGGAAATATATTCGGAGAACGACAAAGTTGTACGCTCATGACCCCCAGAATAGGTGTAAAGAGGGGGATGTGGTAAAGGTTATAGAGTCCAGGCCTTTGAGCAAGTTGAAACGATGGAGATTGTTGGAAATTATAGATACAAAGACGTCCAATTAATGCTTTGGTGAGGTAGTTGCTATGATACAGCAAGAAAGTAGACTTAAGGTGGCGGATAACACGGGAGCTAAAGAAGTACTGTGTATAAGGGTATTAGGTGGTTCGGGGAGAAAGTACGCTTCAATAGGAGATGTAATTGTTGTTTCCGTGAAGCAGGCTACTCCGAATGGGATGGTAAAGAAGGGTGATAAATCCAAAGCTGTGGTGGTTAGAACAAAGAAAGAGATCAGGCGCAAAGATGGCTCATATATCAGGTTCGATGATAATGCTGTGGTACTCGTTGATAATAATCTTGAACCAAAGGGAACCAGAATTTTTGGTCCTGTGGCGCGTGAGTTGAGGGAAAAAAATTATATGAAAATAATATCAATGGCACCGGAGGTTTTATAAGATGTTAAAGATAAAAAAGGGTGATACAGTGATTGTGATTTCGGGTGATGATAAAGGTAAGGTTGGCAAGGTTTTGAAAGTTTTCCCAAAGAAACAGAGAGTAATTGTGGAAGGAGTAAATTTTATAAAGAGACATACACGTCCAAGTCAGAAGAATCCTCAAGGTGGGATAATTGAGAAGGAGGCTCCCATCCATATATCGAATGTTATGTTATGGTTCAATAACGAGCGGACAAAGGTGGGTTTTAAGGTATTAAAAGATGGGAAGAAGGTAAGGTATTCAAAAAAGACTGGTGAAATTATAGATGCGTAAAAGTTGAGGTGGTAAAGTGGCTAAAAAGACACAGAAAAAAGGAGAATACAGACCAAGGTTGCTTGAGTTGTACGAGAAAGAGATAATTCCTGAGATGATGGAGAAGTTTAACTACAAGAATAAATATCAGGTACCTAAGCTCGAGAAGATAACTGTAAATATGGGAATTGGAAGAGCCAAGGAAGATCCGCAGAATCTAAAGAATGCTATGGAGGATCTGAGAGTAATTACAGGGCAGCAGCCGGTAATGACAAGGGCTAAAAAATCAATTTCCAATTTTAAGATAAGGCAGGGTGATCCTGTGGGATGTTTTGTTACTCTTCGGGGATGGAGGATGTATGAATTTCTGGATCGATTCATAAGTATAGCAGTTCCGCGGATTCGAGATTTTAGCGGGTTTTCTGATAGGTCATTCGATGGCAAGGGAAATATTTCGATTGGGATTAAGGAGCAGATTATTTTCCCTGAGATAAATTACGATACGATAGATAGAATTAGGGGTATGGATATAACAATTACTACCACCGCAGAAACAGACGAAGAAGCCTATGAACTTCTGTCTCTTTTTGGTTTTCCTTTCAAGAGAAGGCCAAAAAGAGTGGAAAAAGCTGAAGAGGAGACGAGTTAGATATGGCAAGGAAAGCACTGATAGAAAAGGCAAAACGCAAACCAAAATTTTCGACGCGCAAGGTGAACAGGTGCAGTATCTGTGGTAGAGCAAGAGGTTATTACAGGAAGTTCGGGCTGTGCAGGTTATGTTTTAGAGAATTGGCGTTGAGAGGTGAGATACCAGGAATTAAAAAAGCAAGCTGGTAAAGGGAGAAAAATATGCCTGTTACTGATCCAATTGCAGATTTTTTGACCAGAATCAGGAATGCCCAGATGGCAGGGCGCAGATGGGTTGACGTACCCGCTTCGAATCTCAAGAAGAGGATTGCACTTATTCTAAAACATGAACGTTTTATAAGGGATTTTATTATTATAGAAGATGGCAAGCAGGGAATAATAAGGTTGTTTCTGAAGTATACAAAAGATGGGCAACCCGTAATAGCCGGGCTGAAGAGGATAAGTAAACCTGGCAGAAGGATTTATGTCCCCGCTGATAAAGTTCCGAGGGTTCTTGGTGGACTGGGAATTGCAATTTTGTCTACTTCGAAGGGTGTGATTACTGATAAAGTTGCCAGAAAAGAAAATGTTGGCGGAGAAGTCTTGTGTTATATATGGTAAAGTAATCAGGGAGAGGGAAAAGTGTCCAGAATAGGGAGAAAGCCAATAGATATACCTCAGGGTGTTATGGTTGAGGTGAGTGGCCAGCATGTCAGGGTGAAGGGACCAAAAGGAGAGCTCGAGCTTGATGTTCATCCTGACATGATAGTGGAGAAGAAAGATAATCAGGTTCTTGTGAACCGGCCTACTGATAACAAAAGACATAGAGCGTTGCATGGCCTGACCAGGATGCTGATTGCTAACATGATAGAAGGTGTTACAAAGGGTTATCAAAAAACTCTGCTTCTTGAGGGTATAGGATATTCGGTGGAGATGAAAGGGAAGTCGTTGCTTTTGAATGTTGGATATTCTCATCCGGTTTTATTTACACCTCCAGAGGGTATTAAGATTGAGGTTCCGAAGGCGCTTACGATAGTTGTTAGTGGTATTGATAAGCAGAAGGTTGGACAGGTTGCGGCGATGATAAGAAGTATAAGGCCTGTTGAGCCCTATAAGGGCAAAGGTATTCGTTATGAAGGCGAATATGTACGGAGGAAAGCTGGTAAGAAAGTGGGAGCGAAATAAGGGTTAACAAATGGATAGGATTTTAAAGAAAAGATTAGCCAGATTAAGAAGAAAAAAAAGGGTGAGGAAAAAGGTCTACGGTACTTCCGAAAGACCTCGCCTGGTTGTTTACAGGAGTCTGAAGCATATTTATGCTCAGATTGTTAATGATGAGGAGCATAGGACTCTTCTCACAGTTTCGGATTTGTCACCGGAGGTAAGGTCCCAGATTAAGGAAGGGATGAAGAAGGTGGACAAGAGTGTTCTGGTTGGGGAGGTAGTAGCTAAGAGGGCCCTTGAGAAAGGTATAGCCAGAGTTGTTTTTGATAGAAATGGATATAGGTATCATGGCAGAGTAAAAGCGCTGGCTGATGCAGCGAGAAAAGGTGGTTTGGAATTTTAAGGAGACGGGAGAGACATGATATACAGAAGAAAAGTTGTAGATCCATTGCAGCTGGAGCTGCTTGAAGAGAAAATAATCAGGATTAACAGGGTTGCAAAAGTGGTAACTGGTGGAAGGCGGTTCAGTTTTAATGCGATAGTTGCAGTGGGTGATGGTAAAGGACATGTTGGAGTTGGTCTGGGAAAAGCTTCTGAGGTTACCACGGCTATAGCAAAAGCAAAGGAAAATGCGAAAAAGAATATTTACAGGATACCAATAATAAATGGTACTATTCCGCATGAGGTATATGCGAAATATGGAGCTGCGAGGGTGCTTTTGAAGCCAGCTGCACCGGGTACAGGGATTATTGCCGGTGGACCTATTCGGGCTATAATGGAAGAGCTTGGGGTTACGGATGTTCTTTCAAAATCCCTGGGTTCCAATAATCCTCATAATGTTGTTAAAGCTACTATGAAGGCTTTGTTGCAATTGAGAGATCCTTTGGAGATTGCAAGAATGAGGGGTATTTCATTACGGGAGTTGTTTGGACAATGAACGCAAAGAAGAAAGAAAAATTGTTAAAGATAACACAAATTAAGAGTGCTATTGGTTATAGGAAGAAAGCCAAATTAACTCTTGAGGCTCTTGGCTTACGAAGGATGCATCAAACCGTGATAAGACCGGATAATCCGGCTATAAGAGGAATGATAAGAGCAGT
>QNCQ01000117.1 GCA_003645825.1 Fidelibacterota bacterium | reverse complement strand
TCAATCTCTTCTTCACCTCTCTCGAATCTCTCTTAACAATATACTTTTACTTACGTCTCCTTATTACCATTTTGCTCCAGAACTCTATACATGGCTCCTCTACCGCAGGGAATTTTAAATTCTTCTTTGATTCTGCAGATACCTAAATATGGACGATTCTTCCCTTAACCTTCTTAACTGCATACCATGTGAATGAACTGTACAAAAAAGTTCAAGATTTTCTTTGAAACAAAAAGAGAAAAGCCATAAAATAACCTTCGTTTACTGGAGTGTTTTATGCCGCCGAACAAGAAAAAACTCGGAACATTTAGTGGCGTCTTTACACCTACAGCGCTAACCATACTGGGAGTGATATTATATCTCAGA
This sequence comes from Fidelibacterota bacterium, assembly GCA_003645825.1. GTDB lineage: Bacteria > Fidelibacterota > UBA2242 > UBA2242 > B5-G15 > B5-G15. Next base: position 5,880 of record QNCQ01000117.1, on the reverse strand, counting down.
CTGGGCTGGGTCGTTGGCAACGCTGGAATAGGCGGAGCTATCCTCATAATCATCCTTGCCAAGCTGGTAACTATCACAACTGGCCTAAGTATCACGTCAATTGTAACAAATGAACGCATAGGTTCTGGAGGATCCTATGCGATAATTTCCAAATCGCTTGGTCTTGAACTGGGCGGGGCCATTGGCTTACCCCTTTACCTTTCGCAGGCGCTGGGGGGTGCACTTTACATAACAGGTTTTACCGAAGCCTGGTTATCAATTTTTCCCGACCATAATGCAAAGCTCGTAGCGTCCCTTGTTTTGCTATTTGTATTCGTTTCATCTTTCATAAGTGTCAAATTCGTTACCAAAATATACTACATCGTAATGACCGTGATCGTTTTATCTCTCATCTCCTTTTTCGCTGGCAAAGGGCAACCAGGAAACGCTACAATCTGGGGCAGCTTTGAGAAGGCTCCCTTCTGGAAAGTTTTCGCTATTTTCTTTCCAGCTGTAACTGGCATAGAAGCAGGAGCCGCAATGTCCGGCGATGTAAAAGACCCCAAGAAAAATCTCCCTATAGGGATTCTTTCCGCAATCTTTCTTACCATGGGAATCTACATAGCCGCTGCTTTCTGGTTAGGCACCAACGCCCCACAAGAAAAGCTTCTTAGCAAATATACGATAATGCTGGATATAGCAAGGTGGAAAGAATTCGTTCTCGCAGGTATCTTTGGAGCCACCTTGTCCTCGGCCCTTGGCAGCATCGTAGGTGCTCCAAGAACTTTAATGACCCTGGGAAGAGATAAAATTATCCCATTCCCAAGATTTTTCTCGAAAAAGGCAGCGGGAGGAGAACCAAGAAACGCCCTCATATTTACTGTGCTACTGATCGAAGCATGCCTTCTGCTCTGGGATCTAAACACTATTGCCCCACTCCTGACAATGTTCTTCCTTATCACTTATGGAACTATCAACATGGCTGTTACCATTGAAAAACTCGTAAAGGCCCCCTCCTTCAGACCCAAATTTGATGTCCCTCTCATATTCCCGGTGGTCGGGTCAGTCTGGAGCATTGTCGTAATGTTCCTGATTAACCCCCTTTTCGCAGGCGTTGCCTTCGCACTTATTATAATCTTTTATATAATCCAGGTTCGAAGAGGGCTTGTAACCCCATGGGGAGATGTAAGAGTCAGTATGTTCAACGCCATCGCAGAATGGGCAGCAAAAACCGCTGCAAAGATGCCCCAGCACGCAAAATCCTGGAAACCCAATTTGATGATCCCTGTCGAAGACCCCGCCAACTGGAGAGGAATAATCGAGTTTGTAAGAGACATTATTTTCCCGAGCGGAACCTTGAGAGTATTTTCCATCAATGTTATAGAGAAGGGAGCCGAAAATAGAGCAAGGGAGCTACTATCTCACTTCGTAAAAAAAGAAAAAATTGAAATCCCAGAAAAAGAAATCCAGGAAACAGAGCAGCTAAAAAGCGATATGACCAGATTGATTGACCCCCTGAAAAAAGAAGGCATCTTCACATCATACGCTGTTATAGAAAGTCGGCATTTCCTCGAAGGTTTCAGTATCATCACCCGAACCCTCAAAAGCATGTTTTTTCCCCCAAATACCGTATTCATGACTATGAGCAGTGATAGATCAAAGGACGAAAGGCTCAAACAGATGCTGGCTATCGCTAAAAGGGAAAGGTTAGGAATCTGTGTACTTTGGTTGCATCCCAAACTCTTTTTTGGAGAGAAAAAACTAATAAATGTCTGGATGAGAACCAAAAGCCCGAATAAAAACCTCTCTCTCCTTGTAGCAATCCAGCTCCAACGGAACTGGGAGGGACAAATAAGGATTATCTCAGTGGTACAAAATGACGAGGAAAAATTGCTAACGGAAAAAGTCTTCAGCAAACTTATGGACTATGCACGAATGCCTGCAAACACTAAACTGATCTTTTTCAGAGGGGAATTCAAAAAAGCCTTAACAGAGATTAAAGAGGGAGACATAAACATCTTCGGTATGCCCGAAAAAATAGACTGTAATTTTATGCATCTGGTAACAGAAAAAGTGGATGCCTCTTGCCTTTTTGTTATGGACTCAGGGCAGGAGAGCGTACTGGTATAGAGAAAATGGGATTTCCCAGCCCCCGTCCATAAAATTCTCTGAATCATGGAAAAGGTGGTACGATCCTGACGCCCTTACCCCCTTTCCCAGGAGAATTATCATACACCTCGATCACATAGTATATAACTGCAATGAACATCTTTGGAAATTCCCCATGAAAGTAACTATGTATCAGATTTGCATACTTAACAACATCCCTCTCATAAGGTGAGAGCCCGGGATCATCAGGATGAAGCAGATGAGCTACTGCCTTTATTTCAAAACACGGTATATCAAGAAACACAACCGCTACACCCGGGTTAAACATCTCATTCAAAAATGTATGGGTCTCAAAGCTTGGGGTTGAATAGAGTTCAAGAGAAATCTGTTTAGTTTTATCGAAAATGTCATCCGCATTCCTGTAAAGACTATCGAGAATCGCCAGTTTTCTTGGAAAAGGCTCACTTGCTGTAGACTCAAGTAGCTTGATAATCTCCTGTAACTTCTCCTTACTCGGAAGAAAACCCATGCCCTTTACAGCATTGTTAATCGTAAAACGGGTATCGTATCTTCTCAAACCATGGGAAGCAACCATAGCATTATGTGGACCTGCCAGAGAAGGCATTTCTCCTTTCCTGATTTTTTCAATTGTTTCAATCCGCCTTTCAAAATTCCACTTGAGAAACTTTTCAGGCAACTCCCGCACCTTAAATTCCTGCCACTTCCCATCTACCTTAGCCCTTATTAAGCCCCTTTCCAGCTGTGAAGCGTCAACGGTCTCTTGATGAAAAATGTTTCCACTCCAGAACTGGTGCCTATCCCGGGAGCAAAACTGAAAAGTTATTAGAATAAGTACAAAAAGCACCAACTGGAAGGATTTAAACTTTTTTCCCATCTCCTAACACCTCCTTAAATCATTGTGTCAAATTAATAACGTCATTCCCAGGTGACTGCTATTCCTACAGTTCCCCTACCTGCATGAGCACCAACTACCGGAGAAGCCGGTAATATAGGTATTTCCCGAATCTTCAGTTGCTGCCTTATTCTATCTCTTACAAACTCCGCCATCTTCATACAATCAGCCTGAATTATACTAACATCTTTTACTGTCTTATTCCCTACCAAATCAACAGTATGCCTAATCAATTTATTCAAACCTTTCTTCCTCGAAAAAGCCTTATCAATATGTTTGACACTTCCATCACCATCTAATAAAAGAATAGGTTTAACATTCAATACTTTTGCCAAAATCCCTCTAATGGGATCGACACGACCACTTCTCATAAGATATTTAAACGTATCAATATAGACAAAAAATCTCGTTCTAAGTTTCCACCTTTCAACTTCCTCCACAATTTCATCATGCTTCTTTCCGGCATAGGTAGCTTCAGAAGCCTCCTTTACTAAATGCCCCTCTCCAGCAGTAGCAAATCCCGAATCTATTATTGTAATTTTATCATTAGGGTAGTACTTGGATGCCTTTAATGCATTTTGATAGGTTCCACTCAGTTTGTCAGCTAAGAAAATACCAATAATCGATTTGTAATGTGTAAGTAAAAATCTAAACAAATTTATAAAATCATTTGGTGTAGGTTGAGATGTAACTGGATACTCTTTAGCAGTATCCAGCATTTTATAAAAAATATCAGGCGTTATTGTTATCTTGTCGAGGTATGTTGTATTCCCAAAAGAAATTCTTATAGGGACTAAATTAATCATACATTTTTCAATAATTTCTTGCGGCAAGTCACTAGCAGAATCAGTTACAATAGCAATATCTGGATGTGGACTATGAGCTATTCTATACTGTATATACATATCATCAGCTTTCTGATATATGATTTCCCCAAAATCCTTCAAAATGTACATCACACCAGCAGGATCATCAGTATGTATATGCACTCTAACTTTATTACCAGAGCCAGCGACCACAATAGAATCACCGAATTCACTTATTTTATTTTTAATCAAATCTGGATTAATGTTATCTCCCTTAATTATACACTCTGTACACCACCTAAAGCTTAAGCTATCAATATCAATATCCTCCGAACTTTTAAAATCGATTACTACCTGCCTCTTCCTCATTTTTTTTAGGTCGCTTATCCTCCCATTTTTCAAAAACTTCACAATACCTTCAATAAATAGCACAAACCCTAAGGCACCAGAATCAACAACGCTATTTTTCTTCAGCACTTCTATTTTATATTTGGTTGACTGCAAAGACTTTCTTGCAACTTCAAGCGAACTGCAAATCAGTGTTGGAAAATCCTTTATCCTGGCACTTTCTTCACATACAAAATTTGCCCATTCTCTCATGACAGTTAGAATTGTTCCTTCCTGAGGATTGGAAATTGCATTATAAACGTGACCTACAGCGTTCTTAACAGCCAGACCAAACTTATCTGTAGATATTTTAAATTCATTTTTCAATTCTTTCGCAATTGCATGAAAATACTGTGCGAATATGACCCCACTATTGCCTCTGGCAGTCTCTAAAGCAATGCTTGCTACCTCACTTACTGAATCGCCTATTTTTTCCAGATTCCACGATTCTATACGCTCAACAATTCCCTGAAAAGTTCCAGATATATTAGTACCCGTATCACCATCAGGAACTGGAAAATAATTTATTTTATCAAGATAATCCTTTTGACTAAAAATCTCATTAGCACCAGCCAATACACTGATCAAAAACCTTTTCCCATCCAGATATTTAATCTCAATTGTGTTATTCATTTCACTTTTCATTTTTTCTTTACAAAACTCATTTTTTGAGAGGCAACTGCTCCTCTATGTATCAATCTTTTCAAACCCCGTTCAATAGTCACCCCGGACGGTACAACATCATTTTTTGGTATAAATGGAACCCATTCTGAGACAGGGTTTGGAGTGTTCGAAACAAATAAATTGGCTAGTATCCAGGCAAGATTTATATTCCTCACCTGGGTTTTTATCCTCTTGATGAAACCAATCATATATTATTAATTCTTTAAACCATCGTTAAAGTTACTTTTAAGACTTATTTAATACAAGAATAAGTTCCACACAGTCGACTTAATTGCGTCAGCAGTAATTTATCTCCATTGTAGAGGTTTCTTATGAATGAAAATGTACACATCCTGATATAGTTCACACTACCCTTTAAATATTCCCTGTTTTTTCAAAATATCAATCTTAAATTATTGTCGTCATGAAAAAAGAGCGTGAAATCATTTTAGTTGGAGACAAAGTTTTAATCGACCCCGACCCCGATGAGGAAAAAACTCCCACCGGATTGTACCTTCCTCCAGGAGTAAAGCAGAAAGAAAAGGTTCAGGGGGGCTTCGTAATAAAAACCGGGCCAGGCATCCCCATACCCTATCCCGAAGAAGACGAAGAAGAACCCTGGGAAGAAGAGCAACCTCCCGAAGCAAAATATATTCCCCTCCAGGCGGAAGAAGGTGATTATGCTATTTTTCTAAGGAAATCTGCAATTGAAATAGAGCTGGATGAAAAGAAGTATTTAATAGTGCCCCACTCTGCAATCCTGCTTCTCATAAGAGAAAGATACGTATAAAAAGTCCTAATCCACCCATCCAATATCTATGCTGCCAAGGCCTACTTCCAGAAAAAGAATGATTTTATGTTGAGCATCATCCCAATTAGAGCTTCTGTATATCCCGTGATCGTATTCGTAAAAATCGTCCAGCCCAAGGGAAGAGAGGAATGACTTCTCTGTTCTCAACTCCACACCAAATTTCCTCGATATCTTAACTGACATGCTCCCAAGCCCCACTGTCAAATAACCAG
>QNCQ01000116.1 GCA_003645825.1 Fidelibacterota bacterium | reverse complement strand
CTTTTAATTTTGGTAACACCAGGCTTGTTTTATATGTATGGATTTCCAATTTGCTGAACACAAAGAATGTGAGGTACGTGTATGAGGGAACCGGCTTGCCAGATACCGACGGTTGGTTTAATACTTCCGAAGGAAAGATGTGGATGTCTAATCCTGATAACAGGGTTGACCTCTACGAAATGATGGTAAAACACCCTTACAATTGGGAGACGCCTCGAACAATAAGATTTGGTTTAAAGTTTGAGATATAAAAAATGGGGAAGATAGATATGAGAAGAATATTTTTGTTCATTTTAACTATTTGTATTAGTGTGGGTGTGATCAGCGCTGAAACTAAGAGCGCTGAGAAGAAAATGAGTGTTAGAAAACCTACTACCGTTGAGTATACTCTCTTTGATGGGAATCAGATAAGATGCTATGTTGGGAATACGGGGGAAATAGTGAGTTATAATGTGACGGGAGATGCCGGTCTGGAGTGGCCCAAAGGATCTGGTAAAACTGCTGTGTTTCAATCTGGTTTATGGGTAACAGGGAAGGTAGACGGAGAAATAAGATCCGCAGCAGCTGAATATACTTCTGAGTTTCAACCGGGGCCGATTCTTCAGTATGATCCTACTCCAGGGATTGAACATCAACCTGGAGTTCCTGCAAATGCCGGGGATGCAAGGTATCAGATTTATAAGATAAATAGAGGGGATGTGGCTGATCCAAAGTCCGAAAAATATAATAGAGAATATGCTTTGTGGCCTGTTGATGATGGTGCTCCTGCTCATGATGGGGAGTATTTTGAAGATGTAAATGGTAATGGTGTGTACGATGAAGGAGAGCCTTTTGAGGACTATGATCTGGATGGGGAGTATGATCCGCCTGATGGAGTTTTAGTAGAAGGGGAAGACCCGCCCTTGATTCTTGGTGATCAAATGTTATGGTTTGTTTGTAATGATATGGATGAGGGAAGACATTCGAATCTTTGGAGCACTAAGCCACTCGGTATAGAAATTCAATCTACAGTGTTTGGTTTTAACAGGGCAGATCCCCTGGGTAATGTGATGTTCATAAAATGGCTCTTGATTAATAAGAGTGGGAAGACGATAGAAGATGCTTACATTTCAATGTGGTCTGATGCGGATGTGGGAGATGCAAAGGATGATTTTGTAGGTTGTGATACAACCTTAAGTGTGGGATACATGTACAATGGTAATCCTGTTGATCAGGATTATGGTACTACCCCTCCTTGCGTAGGATATGATTTCTTTCAGGGGCCGGTGGTTCCAAGCCCTGGTGATACTGCTCTTGTGTCTGGAAGGTTGATTCCGGATTACAGAAATCTACCGATGACCTCTTTTGTTAAGTATACGAATAGCGATCCTGAGTATGGTGATCCAGAGAATGCTATAGAGGCTTATAACTATATGTCTGGTCTCACGGCACAGGGTCAGCCATGGAAAGATCCTGAGGGAAATACAACCTATTTTCTGTACCCCGGAGATCCTGTGACCAGGCAAGGGTGGACAGAGTATGATGATTCCAGCCCGGATGATAGGAGGTTTTTGATGTCATCAGGCCCCTTTGATCTTCCTACATGGGAAGATCTGAATGGCGATGGGAAACCTCAGGTTGGAGAGCCAGGAGTTCAGGAAATTGTAGGAGCTATAATAATTGCAGCCGGGACTAATAATCTAAATGCGATAACCGCTATGAAATTTTTTGATAGGTATGCACAAAATGCATATGATTCCCAATTTGATTTACCTAGTCCTCCAATACCGAAAGTAAAGGTGAGCGAGCTGGACAAACAAATAATTCTTTCCTGGACCGAGGATGCAGAGAAGGTTGAAAACTATGAAAAACTGGGTTACAAATTTGAGGGATATAATGTGTATCAGGGAGAGTCAGCTAATGGCCCATGGAAATTAATTGCCACTTATGATAAAGTGAACGACGTTACAGTGGTACTGGATATGCAGTTGGATATTAGCACAGGGTTGATACTGGAGCTTCCTGTGCAGTTTGGTAATAATAGTGGTGTAAAGAGGATGATTGATATCCGTAAGGATGCTATAAGAGGGAATATCGATCTTATCAACGGTCGCGTTTATTATTTCGCTGTTACCTCGTATGCTTACAATGGGGAAAGGGCTCCTAAGGTTGTAGAAAGCGCGAAGGTGCCTTTGACAGTTCGGCCTCACGAACCTGCTCTTGGAGCAAAGTTGCTGACAGCTGCTAGTGATACTATCCCTATTGTTCATGAGAGGGGGATTGGTGAAGCTGAGATAGTTGCAACGGTTGTTGATCCTCTGCAACTTACTGGTGAAAAGTACAGCGTTAGATTTGGATATGATTCCACAGCCAGTCAAGGTTACTGGTACTTTGGGATTGTTGATTCTGCATCTGGTGTCATGAGAGATACTATTGTCACTAAATCGACAGAATTGGATTCAGCTGTATTACCTTTTGTTGATGGATTCAAACTGAAGCTTAAAAATATAACTTTTGATTCTCCTAAGGGTTTTATGAAGTGGGAGCAGACAAAGAATATAATTGGCACCCGTATTGATTCTGTTCAGTATCCGGCAGTTTCTCCTGGAGGTGTTGATACTCTGGCGTTGATTGATGGTGATACCGTTAAGGTTGATACGATATGCGGAGAAGGTAAGTATTACGATTACTATAAGGTGGTGTCCCTTCCTGATTGGGATTATTTCAGACTATTTAGAGTGGAAAAGCATGATGTAATGATAGCTGGAACTGCTAAGGATGTTGGTGGTCGTAATATGTTGGCTTCCTCCATACCTGGTGTTGGGGGAGGTATTACCGATCCGATATTGCTTAGGTCAGATATTGAATTTAGGTTTACTGAACGAGGCCAAAAGGCAATTTGCTGGCCGTCAGGTAAGATGTATCAGCCTCTTGATACGCTTATTCATGTGCCTTTTGAAGTATGGGATGTGGAGAGAAATAAGCAATTGTGTGTTGGAATAGGGGATAACAACAACAATTCTACAATGTATGATCCTGGAGCTCAGACTCTGGAGAAGGATTGGGTAGTTATATTGTTTACTGATTATGAGACATACCAGGATTCTATTCAGCAGCTCCTTAATAATCCCAATACAGGCTGGTTAGTTTATTTTAGCGAGGCTTCCAGATATACGGTGGGAGATGTGGTAAGGTTGTATTTTCTCAATCCTGTAAGGGCAGGTGAGGATGAATATACATTTCTACCTAAAGGATTATCAAAGGATCTTAGCAAGGCTGAACTGAATGAGCAACTGAAGAAGATAAATGTGTTTCCTAATCCTTATTTTGCTTTTAATGTTGAGGAAACTCAGCCGATTGAAAGATTTGTGACGTTTACGCACTTACCAGAAAAGGACTGTGTGATCAGAATTTTTAGCCTTGGTGGCCAGCTTGTTAAGAAAATTGACCATAATAAGAGTGATTTTGCTGGGACAAGTTTTGAGAGATGGTATCTTACTAATGATTATGGAATACCGGTAGCGAGTGGAATCTATATAGTACATGTAGAGGTTAAAGGAGTTGGCAGCAAGGTTCTTAAGCTTGCTGTATTTATCCCGGAGGAAAGGTTAGATCTATATTAAAAAATAAAGAGGATGGAGCTATGAGGTTGAAAAAATTCTTAATATTCTTATTGATTTTATCAGTGGTAATTTCTTCCTCTGTGTTTGCAGGTAGTGCAAGGAGAAAAGGTACATCAGGGGCACAGGAACTTACCATCCCTGTGGGGGCGGTTGGGACGGCATTGAATGGTAGCTTTACTGCTGCCATAAGAGGTGCTGAGGCTATCTTTTGGAACCCTGCGGGTGTGGCAGATATTCCAATGACTGGTGAAGCTATGGTTTCCAGGATGAACTACATCGCTGATATTTATGTGAATTATCTTGCTGTATTTTCTAAGTTCGGAAGAATTGGAGCTCTTGGGGCTTTTCTGAAAACTATTGATTTTGGTGAGATTCCCATTACCACTACTGATTCCCCCGATGGGACTGGAGAATATTACACCCCCAGGTATTTTACTTTTGGTGTTACCTATTCCAGAGTGATGACTGATAGAATCCGTGCGGGTGTTAATGTGAAAATGATTTCGGAGCAAGTGATGCGGGTTGGAGCTACAGGTTTTGCTATCGATGCAGGAGTACAGTATGCGACAAGTCCAAATGGTTTAAAGATTGGTGTTTCAATAAAGAATCTGGGTATGGATATGAAGTTTGATGGTCCAGATCTGGAACAGTACGTTACTCCTCCTGGAACTGAACCGGGAACTGGTCAGGAGCCGTGGAGAGTACCGCTGGCTAAATTTGAGCTTCCTACGCAAATGGAAATGGGGATAGCTTATACTCCACTAAGAAATGATATGTTAAAGCTTACGGTGGGGGGCTTTTGTTAACGATAATTTCTACTATGATCAGTACAGGGCTGGATTTGAGGTTGAGATGATGAAAATGTTTTTTCTTAGAGGATCTACTGTGTTTGCTCAGAATCCAGAGACCGATGAGTTTATGAATCTTAACGATGAGTTCATATTTGGGCCTGCTTTTGGTGCAGGTATGAGAATCGGGCTTGGTGGGAATTCCAATATTTTTGTTGATTATGCTTTTAGGAAGACCAAATATTTCACTGGTAATCAGTGGCTGAGTATAAGAGTGACGTTTTAACGAATAACCAAAAAAGGAGGTCTTTATGACTAGAAAAGTGTTGTTACTTGGGGTTGTGATGCTTGTGGTCGCTATGACCTGGGCGTTTGCAGGAATACCCGGGGTTAAAACAGATGGTACAGAAGTCTTGCCAGTAAAAGAAAAGCCTGTTCCCATTGTGAAATTGGGTAAGGGATCGGTTCTTTATCCAATGGGAGTTATGGATACTTTGATCTGGACTGAAACCCCGAATGTAAACTTTGGTGGATGGACGGATGATTATTTCGCTGAGTACTTTGTGCCAGCAGCTGATGGTGTACTGAAGGCGATAATATTCAGGATGTCTGATCTTCCGGATGAAGCTGGTGGTGGTATGACGGTTTGGATTTATGATAACAACTATCCATGGCCAGAGGTGACCACTGTTGACATTGCTGGTAGTTCTCCTAATTGCTGGCTTGGTTATTATCAGACTTCAGAGGGGAAAGATGCCTTTGGAGAGCCGAGTGAGTGGGTAAAAGGTGGAATTAACGATGTGACCGGGATTGCAGATAAGATTTATGATCCTTTAGGTGCAAAGCTGTGGCCTTTTCTTGGTGGCGGATCTGTTACCCTTGAGCCGAATGCTAATGATCGAGGAGATGTGGTTTTTGAGCTTAGCTCAATGGGAACCGAGTTTACATTCACCCAAGGGGATACTTTCCTTGTTCTTGTCAAATTTACCGGTTTTGCTGGCACTGGTGACAAAACTGAGCATAGGATGGGATTTTATGCGGTTAAAGATGCTATTGAACCACAGCCTGGTCTGAAGTTTTATGCGGAAAATGCCAATGAAGGTGGTAGAACGGGTCATGATGACTGGGGATGGCATATCAGAGAATATGTGTGGGATTGGAGATGTGTTGTTGAGTATACTGGGGACAGAGGTCCTCAGATTCTTGATTATACAGTTCTTTATGCAACCCTTTCCACTGATGCTATCACTATCGAGGCAAACATAATTGATGACAATCCATCCGGAGGGGATGCAGGGGTTGCTCATGCTTACGTAGTGTACTCAGTGAATGGTGGTGAGGAAACCGAAGTTGAGATGACAGAGAGTGGTGGCGTTTATTCTGCTGATATTCCAGGGCAAGAACCTGGTAGCGAAATTACTTATTACGTTAAGGCGGTAGACGTTGCCGGGTTAGAAACGAAGTCCAAAGCTATCACCTATGTTGTTTATAAGCCAGTTCATCCTACTCTGTTCATTTATGATGATGTTACGTTATTGGGCTATGAATGGTATTACTGGTATGGTGCTGATACTGCAGGAGTCTATCCTTATGACGAATGGTATCCTAACTACGGTCCAATTTCCACTGAGCTATTGGAGAATTATGAGATTATCTATCATGTAATGGGGGGTGGACCAGAGAATCAACCGATGAACATAGGTTCTATATACAAGACCTGGCTGGATGGTGCTACGAGTGATGTTCCAAGGAGATTGTTTATTTCGGGCCAAGATTATGGTTATATTTCAGGATTTGATGATACGACATTTGCTGATGGTACTTTTGAAAAGGATTATCTTGGAATTGAAACTCTTGGT
>QNCQ01000115.1 GCA_003645825.1 Fidelibacterota bacterium | reverse complement strand
CCCCGCTTTATTTCTTTATAAATTCTCTCAACCATCTAAAAATTTCCCCGTGCCAGAAGCGACTGTTCTTTGGTTTTTGTACCCAGTGTCCCTCATCAGGAAAGAGGATGAGCCTCGCTTTTATTCCCCTCCTTCTCAAGGCAGTAAACGCAGCTATACCCTCTGCATAGTCCAGCCGAAAGTCTTTCTCACCATGAATTATCAGCATAGGGGTACTGAAATTATTTACAAAATTGTGAGGAGACCACATTTTATAGTACTTCTTGTTCACCCAGTAGGGCCCATCAAATTCCCATTCAGGGAACCAGAGCTCTTCAGTTGTGAGATACTTTGAGTAGAGATTGAAAGCTCCGTCATGATTTATGAGACACCGAAAGGGGTATTTAAATCTATCCATATGTCCTTCTACCCAGTTTATCATGTAGCCTCCGTAGGAAGCTCCTGCTGCGGCAAGCCTTTCAGGATCGATGAAGGAAAAATTATCTATCACATATTCTTCCCCTTTTACCAGATCTATAAAGACCTTTCCCCCCCAATCCCTTGAGATCTCATCAGTAAACTTTTGCCCATATCCGGTACTACCCCTAGGATTAATCATAACTATCACATAACCCTGAGCAGCCCAGACCTGAGCGTTCCATCTGTAATGCCACCTGTCGTGCCATGCCCCCTGAGGACCTCCGTGAACCAAAAACACACACGGATATTTTTTACTTGCATCAAAAAACGGGGGCTTTAGTATGAATCCATGGACGCTGTCACCATCTGCTCCCTCGAACCAAAAATCCTCCGGTCTATTCATTCCTACATCTTTGAAAAGTTTATCATTAAGATTTGTTATTCTTCTGCTTCTCCTTTTCTTGAAGGAATATTCATAGATCTCACAAGGTCTGTTCATACTACAGTGGAGGTAAATCAGCTTCTCGCCATTTTTATCCATATCGGCGAGGACGTTGTAACCATCGCTTACAAGACACTTTATCTTTCCCTGTTTTACGTCAAGCTCAAATATCTTCCTCCTTCCGTGATGACTTGCATCAAAAATGATCTTCCTTCCAGTAGGGTGCCACAAATAGTTTATTACAGAGAGGTCTATGTCTCCGGTAAGATTTTTTACCTTTCCTGTTTTTACCTCCTTAATGAAAATCTCAGCTTTGTCAGATTCGAAACCCGGGCGCCTCATTGAAAGAAACGAAATGTACCTCCCATCAGGAGAAAATTTCGGGCTATGATCGTTTCCCTTCCCACTTCTATCTGTAAAACCCGTAGAGATAAGTCTTATCTCCTCTGTCTCAATATTAACAGCCCATACATCGTTGTTAGTACTTATTGCAATCACTGAATCTCTATTGCTTGTAAAAAGAAGTTCCTGATCATCGGGAGAGAAAACATACCCTCTCCCGAGAGCTATTGGAGGAGAATCATAATCCCCAGGGGTAACGTCTTTAAATTCTCCGCTTTTAACGTCCAGTACAAAGATATGCGCCCGCTTGTAGTCCCACCACCTATCCCAGTGCCTGAACAGTAATTCATCATATACCCTTGCAGAGGTACCTCTATTTTCAAATTCGATATCCCTTTTCTCATTACATTCCTGGTCAGGACAATCAGGATAAACTCTCGTTACAAAAGCTATTTTTTCTCCATCATTGCTCCATATAAAGTCTTTGACACCCGTATAGTGATCGGTCAGCTGGTAGGCTTCCCCACCACTCATGGAAATAACCCATATCTGTGATACCCCACTTCTTGAGGAAAGGAAGGCCAGTTTCTTTCCGTCCGGAGACCACCTGGGAGACCAGCTGGAACTCTCGTGTGTTGTTATCTGTCTTAGCCTTTTCCCATCAGAAGAGACAAGCCATATATCAGAATGGTATCCATTTTTTTTCTCATCAACTTGAGTAAGAGTAAAAGCAATCCACTTACCATCGGGGCTTAAATCCACGTCTGAGATACGATAACAATTTATCAAATCATCAAAGGATAAAGCTCTTTTGCTAGCTCCAATTCCTGACTTAATAAAAAAAATCAGAAACAAGAGAGATACCAGAAAAAGTTTCCTCATTTTTACCTCTTTTGTCTCATTATATTGTTCAGAATGATCTTTTTATAAATTTCACTTCCTTTCTTCAATTCTCTTTCCAAGTTATTATAATTTACGTAATATAACCCAAATCTTTTATCAAATCCTTCCGCCCATTCAAAATTGTCCATCAGCGACCAGTAAAAATACCCTCTAACATCTACACCATCGAGTAAAGCCTCTCGAACCGCATCTACATGCTGAAGGATAAACTCGCCTCGTAATTTTTCGTCCATGGTCGCTATACCATTCTCCGTCACAAATATGGGAACCCCCAAGCTTCTAAGTCGGAGCAGAGCTCTGTATAAACCCTGGGGATATACTGTCCAACCCATATCAGTTACAGGGAGCCTCTTTGTATTCTTAAGAATAACCTTCTCTTTTCTAAAAAGCCCCAGGCCACATAGAACTCGGGTATAATAATTAAGCCCCACCCAGTCAAGCGAGTTTTCCAAAAGTTCTATCCTTCTACGGTATCTCACTGAAAGTGGAACGTTTACCTTGAATTCACCGGATAAAAACGCGTCAATGAAACTTTGATTGTAGTAGTAGTCCAGCATATAAAAAACAAGCCAATCCAGTAGATTCCACCTCCGGTAAGGATCGAAGATTTGCACACTTTTTACGATGCCCACATTGCATGTTACGCCATCTCCATCTGCATCAAAGTCATCAGCTCCATGTATTACGTAATAAGCCTTCGCATGAGCTTCGAGTAGGTTAGCCAGCACCCTCGTTGCTTCCAGGATATTTTTTTTGCCAGGAGGAAAAATCCCAAGATACCAACCCAGTACAGCATACACAACAGGTTCATTAAAAGTAGCCCACCAATCGACATAAACTTTCAAGGAGGTGACGATCTTTTCTACATATTCGAGAAAATATTTCACCGTATCCTCATTCTCAAACCCTCCCATTTCCCATATCCAGATAGGATTGGTGAAATGATGCAGGGTAACAAACGGGCGTATTCCTTTTTCAAGTAAGCACTCGCACACAGCCTGGTAATGATCAATTGCTTTCTCATCCCATCGACTTTTCTCAGGTTCAACTTTACTCCACTCTATAGAAAAACGATAAGCATTACATCCAAGCTCTTTTATAAGTTCGATGTCCTCTCTGTATCTATTCCAGTGATCACATGCCACACCAGATTTTTGTCCATTCTTAACCCTTGGTTTTCCCACCTCATCTATACTATTCTCCCATATGTACCAATCGTTGTTATCACAATAACCTTCCACCTGATGAGATGAAGTAGCGACACCCCAGATGAAACCATCCGGGAAAAGCAGACCTTCGAATCGAATGTTATTCGTATCCCAGCTTACTGAGGGATATCTCAGGTTTAAGATTACAAGTAAGAGTATTATAATTAAAACTGCGTATACTAATATCAGCATTGGCAAACAAGAAACTAAATAAAGAGCTCCTCAAAAACACCTCGAAGATATAAATCATATGCAAAAATGACAAGCAAAAGTGGATTGAATATCCCGGAACATGTTAAATTCGAAGAATAAATGTTTTTTAACCGGCTAAACAAATGGACAACCTTTTTGATTAGATAGAGTCTTATGAAGGATGCTTGAGTTGATGGAGGGTATAGTGAAAACGAAAAAGGTATTAGTTATTTCCCTTTTTGTTAGCATTGGTATAGCAGGTTCTCAACTGGATGCTTCTGAGAAACAGGTGATGGCAGAAAAACTTTCTCCCGGAGAGAGGGTTACCATTGATGGTGTTCCGAATGAGCCCGTCTGGCAGAGAGCACCCAAAGGGGCAGGTTTCATTCAAAGAAATCCGAACGAGGGGAAACCTGGAACAGAGAAAACTTTGTTTCAAGTCGCTTATGACAATAAAAACATATATTTCTTCGTTTACGCCTATGACTCCGAGCCCAATAAAATAAAGGCAATACTTTCCAGGCGTGACACATATACCTCGTCGGATTGGATATCAGTTTCGATTGACAGCTATAACGACAATCGAACAGCTTTTGAATTCTGGGTAAATCCCGCTGGAGTCAAGAGAGATCTAATCCGATTCGATGACGAAAATAGGGATGCAAACTGGGATCCTATATGGTATTGTGCAACACGCATTGATGGTGCAGGGTGGTATGCTGAATTCAAGATACCTTTTAAGGAATTAAGATTCCCCGAAGAGAATGTACAGGAATGGGGTCTCCAGGTTTACAGGCATATTGCAAGGAAGCATGAAGATCAATACTGGACATACTGGTCAAAAAATGAAGTAGGATGGGTAAGTCACTATGGTACATTAATTGGGCTACAGAATATCCCACGGCAGAAAAGAGTATATATATTTCCTTATACTCTCGGAGGTGCCAAAGTATCCAGAGAACTCTCTACAAGCATGCATCCTGAGAAATACGATTTGCTATCGAATATAGGTTGCGATATAAAGGTAGGTCTTACCAATAATATGACTATGGATATGACCATAAACCCCGACTTCGGGCAGGTTGAGGCAGATCCCGGGGTGCTCAACCTCTCTGCTTACGAAACATTCTATCCCGAAAAAAGGCCTTTCTTTGTAGAAGGCAATAATATCTTCGGTTTTAAACTTGGAATAGGTGATGGCTTCCTCTCTGGTAACAGCCTTTTCTATTCCCGGAGAATAGGAAGAGCTCCCCAAAGAGATGTATCAGACGATTATTCTTCGGACACATGCTTGATTAATCAACCTGAATGGACAACCATACTATTTGCAGGCAAGATAACCGGGAAAACAAAGGGGGGACTTTCCCTAGGAATACTTGAAGCAGTAACTAGTAACGAATATGCAAAGATTACCTTGGCTTCTGGTCAGTCCCGGAAAGAAATAATAGAACCCTTAACTAGTTACTCTGTGGCTCGTGTACAGAAGGATTACAGGAATGGCAATACAACGCTGGGGGGAATCATAACATATACCCACAGATACATTAACTCAGACAAACTTGACTTCTTGAGAGATAAGGCACTGACAGGAGGTATAGATTTTACAAGCTTGTTCTGGAATAGAAAATACATGATAGATTTTGCACTTGCTTATTCTTATGTTCACGGCTCAAAATATGCTATAAGGCTCACCCAGGAAAGCTCTGCGAGATATTTCCAGCGACCTGATGCGGATTATGTCAGCCTTGATACTAATAGAACTTTTCTAAATGGATACGCAGGAAAACTAGCCTTCGGGAAAATTGCCGGAGGCCATATCCGAGCTGCAATTGGAGGTGTCACTGCAAGTCCAGGTTTCGAGGTGAACGATCTCGGCTACATGAGAGAAGTTGACAACATAATATGGTTCACATGGCTTGCATATGTAGAAACGACTCCATCACATTTCTACAGGAACTTTCAGATTAACTTTAATTTTTGGTCAGCATACAATTTTGGAAAAGAAAAAACTACAGATGGAGGCAATATAAATGGCCACATAGTTTTTAACAATTACTGGGGTTTTTATATGGGGTCAGAACTCCAGCTGCCAGGAATCTCTACTTCAGCACTAAGAGGCGGTCCGGCTCTCTGGAGAGAAAAAAGCATGAATATATGGATGGGCATGGTTACAGACTCCAGGAAAGATATCTATGGAGATATATCTATTAAGTACTATGCAGGAGAGGATGGTTCCAACAGCTTTGGAACCCAGATCGGCATAACAGCAAGACCAACCCAGAATTTCAAACTTTCACTCTCTCCAAGGTATTCCAGTAGTTTGGATACATGGGCATGGGTTACTCACATAGAAGAAAATGGAAACGATCATTACATTCTTGCAGAGTTAAAATATAAAGTGGCAGCATTACAAATGAGATTTGATTTTACAATTACCCCCAATCTCTCCATTCAGTTTTATTGCGAACCTTTTTTAGCTTCGGGAAAATACACGAAGTTTAAAGAAGTATCTAATCCAAGAGCCCGTAATTTTAACGATAGATTTACACTATTTTCTGATAAGCAAATTTCCTACGATGCGGGAGAAAACCTTTACAATATAGATTATAATGTAAATGGAGATGTGGATTTTTCCTTCGATAATCCCAATTTCAACATGAGGCAATACAGAGCAAACTTTGTAGTGAGGTGGGAATATCTGCCCGGTTCTATACTTTACCTTGTCTGGACCCAAAATATCAATAGCTATTCAGACAACGGCTACTTTGAACTTTATAGAGAAATGAAGAATTTGTT
>QNCQ01000114.1 GCA_003645825.1 Fidelibacterota bacterium | reverse complement strand
TTTTTATCCTTGCCAACATCTTAATTGTCCCTTTCCTAATTTTTAATCCTTTATTACTAAAAATAGCAAAAGCCATGATCCCTTTAAACCTGATTGCAAGGCTAACCTGGAACATATTTATGTTCATCCCACCACTATGGGTTCTCTACACTCTTCTAAAGAACATAGATTGGACTGCGAAAAAAATTGCAACTTCTTCACTGGTATTCCTCATTTTCTTAATCATTACCCTGCTTGCTCACGCAAACACCCTGAGTCAATACCTAAAAAGAATCACTCACTACAACAAATACTCTGAGCCGATGGGGGTAAGCAACTTCTCCGAACAATTTGGAAACAAGGTCATACCGGAAACAACAGTCATCTCTGATCCTTATACCTCATACCACCTTCCTGTCTTCAACAGCGTGTATATTGTGGGAATGGTTCCTCACTCAACACCACCAATCGACCTGCACGAAAGGATCCGGGATATCAGTCGATTCTTCAATTTCTTATTACCTCTCGAAACAAAAAAAGAAATAATAAAGAAATACAACATAAAATATGCTGTTGTAAACAGATCAACAATCCCCTATTTCAATTTGCCATTTGCAGAAAAAATCTTTTCATCTAACCTATACCCAAACTACAATTTTCGTACTCAAAATAACTGCACGGTATATAAACTTTCTGAAAATCCTGAGTACAATACAAATTTCTCAGTTAATAACATTAATACAAAAAAAGTTAACGAAGCTATATCCGTATTCCCTTCTCCATCGACCATTAACGGAAATGAAGCAAGTATCTCATGGAAACATACAGGTATGATACTTATTAATATCATAGGAAAAGCCTGTAATCTATCTTTTAAAGTTGAAGAAGGAACACATCATGTTTTTTATTACTGCATTTTAAATGAGAAAAAAGAAATCATCGAAGAAAAAGTATTTATTAACAACATTTCATGCGGAAAGATATACTCAGTAGAAAGTACACTGGGCAAAAACTACTGGGTTATATTTTTTGGCAATGGAATATCACCGTTAACTGTGCAAATCAGATAATAACTATTTCATGAAGCTCATTCAAAAAATAAACAGTTATCATATTAACAGAAATTTTGTCAAGTTCAAAAAAGAAAAACCAGACGGGACAACCTATATATATCACAATGATGATTGTGAAAAAATAATTGTAACCATAATTATCCCTACTCTTGACAAAAATAGAGAGGGTTATTTACCCAAACTAATTGAACAAATAAAAAAACAAACATATAAAAACTGGGAATTAATTCTAGTTTGTGGTGATACAAGGCAGGGACGTGCCATAAATTGTGGCGTCTCGGTCGCGAAAGGCAAATACATTATCATCCTCGACGACGATACACAGATTACACAAAATACCCTGGTCGAAAAGATGGTACACTATATGAATAAATACAAAAATATAGGAATGGCTGGAGTTTCTAATCTGATTCCCCCAAACGCAAATATTCTTGTAAAATCTGTTATGTTACAAATTCCTAGAAGAACTTCATCATTAGTAAAAAAAATAACGGACAGCGACCTTGCTGAACATCCTTGCTGCATAATACCCAGAGAGGTTTTTATCAATATTGGCGGTGAAAACGAATTAATCCCAAGAGGTCTTGATCCATACCTAAGAAACGAAATCCGAAAAGCAGGGTACAGAGTGGTAGTGCTTCCTGGTCTTTACATTCATCACCTCCCGCCGAAGAGGTTCTCCACTTTAGTAAAACAATTATATAGAAATGGAAAGATGGCTGCTTACGTAAACAAATTCTATTCTCAGTTTGTTGTGGACTTAAGTTTTAAACACGACGAAAAAGTTGTTGAAAAAAGGTCATTCCCTTACAGGGTAGCAAGATTCGGTGTAAGATTACTCCTGGCAGTTCTCAATTTCCAGCTTTACTACCTATTGAGCATGGTCCTCTACTCCTTAGGGTTTACCATTGGATACTTAACATTAAAAGAAAATGACCTATGAGGAATATAAATCTACTGATACCAGGAGATTTTCCTCCAATAGTTAGTGGCATTGCCACCTACTTCTATGAAATATGGAAAAAACTCCCCGATGGAAACCGCGTGATAATTGCTTCAAGGAGGAAATCATCATCCCAAATCGACAGACACTATCCCCACAAGATATTTAGGGTCAACATACCAGACGGCAATCAACTACGGCAAAAAATCACTAAGGGAATTATTTACCTATACTGGGCAATGAAAATGCATCTAAAACATAGAATAAAGATTCTTCACTGTGGTCAGATTTTGTCCTCCGGCGTCGCAGGCTGGTGTTTGAACAAACTTTTCAAGGTTCCATACGTAGTATACATCTATGGTTCAGAAACCTTAAGATTCGGTTCAACCCCTTTATTAAAAAATCTTCTAAAAATATTCGCCCAAAACTCAAATTATCTGATTGCAAACAGCAATTTCACAAAAGATGAATATATCCGGTTCGGAATACCTTCACAGAAAATAAAAGTAATTACTCCGGGTGTTGATACAAACAGGTTTTGCCCAAAACCACGAAATAAAAAAATAGCTGACAAATATAACCTCCACGGGAAAATAGTTTTACTAACCGTTGGAAGACTCGACGAACGTAAAGGACATGATAAAGTAATCGAAGCTATTTCCATCCTGAAAAATAGATACAATAACCTGGTTTACCTGATTGTTGGAGATGGAAGAGAAAAGAAAAAACTCCAGGAATTAGCAGAAACACTGGGTGTCAGGAAAAGAGTAATCTTTGTTGGTTTCGTGCCGGACAACGAACTTCCTAAATATTACAACCTGTGTGATATCTTTATACTCCTAAATCGACAGACTGAAGCCAACAAACAACTGAGAGGTGACTATGAAGGCTTTGGAATCGTATTTATAGAAGCAAGTGCATGTGGTAAGCCAGTCATCGCTGGAAATTTCGGGGGCATCTACGACGCTGTAGAAAATGGATACGGTGGGTTGATTATCAATCCTATAGATACCGCTGAAATTACAAAAACAATACAGCTGCTGATAGAAAACAGAGAATTGAGGGAAACTCTATCTCAAAACGGATTAGAAAGGGTAAAAAAGCAGTTTACACTGGAGAGAAAAGCAGAACAAATACTGGAGATCGAGAAGGAAATATCAGATGGATGAAATAAATTTGGACAAACTCAAAAACCCCAACGCATTTCTGGGCAGGATAACCCGGAAGGTAAGGAAAATTGCAATGGACTCAACCTCTGAAGCCAGAGGGAAAATCCTTGATGTAGGATGCGGTAACTGTCTTTTTTTTATAGAGATGGCGAAAAAACATCAATTAGACGAAAAGGACTTGTTCGGCGTCGACCTTAATCTGGATTTATTACTAGAAGCCAGAAAACTGGCCGGGGATAATAAAATAAACCTTTTAAACATTCTCTGTGGTGATGGCGTTTCTCTTCCTTTCAAACCCGACACCTTCAGATATACATTCTGTCTAAACACTTTCATAAACCTTGAAATATCAACTATAAAAAAAATCCTGGCCGAGTTAGAAAGGGTAACAACACCTGGAGGATATATAATCATTGACATCAGAAACAAAGCTAATCCTCTACTAAAGCTGAAATATTTTCTAAATAGACTTACAAACCCTATAAAGATAAACGCATACACTCTTAAGGACCTTCTCCCATACATTGAAGAGAGCAAACTGAAAATCATAAAGACAATAAACGTAAAAGTACCCCCCTTTCTTACCGTAGATAAAATCCTAATTATAAAAAAGGAGTAAACCATGATAGTTATCACCCCGTCTGCAGGGATACCGTATTTCCCCCCAGACATTATAAAATCAGCCACTGGAATCTTCAGAACAAAAAGGGCAATTAACATCTTTGAAAGGAAAATAGAAAATTTCTTTGGAGCAAAGTATTTTATCGCCACAAATTCAGGTACGACAGCCTTTTACATAATTCTGCTATTTCTAAAAAGTATCTCCCCCTCGGACAAAAAAGAAGTAATTCTGCCAGCTTACACAGCACCTTCTCTCATACTTCCCATCAAGAGAGCGGGACTTGAACCGAAATTAGCCGATATTCACCCCGAAACCTTCAACATGGACATACAGAAAGTGCTGGAGTCTATCACAAAAAAAACTCTATCTGTTCTTGTAGTCCATATGTTTGGAATCCCCGTAGATTTTAAGCACGTTCAGGAAAGTATCAAAAAAAAGGACGTATACGTGATTGAAGACGCAGCAAGCTCAATGGGATCAAAAATCTACGGCAAGTACACGGGTACCATCGCGGAAATCGGTTTTTTTTCACTGAATAGAGGGAAAAACACTTCCAACTTGACTGGGGGTTTGATCTACTTAAGAAACAAGGAAAATCTCAAAAGAGTTAAGAAACTTGCAGGTGATCTTCCATCAATTTCCTCTCTACAAAAAATAAACACCTTTGCAAAAATATGTGGTCTATCATTAGCTGTAAGACCATTTTTCTATACCGTTTTAAACCCGCTCATCTCTAAATACAAATATACGACACTTCACAAAGACTTTGACGCTTATCAATACAATTCAGTTCAATCTGCCCTCGGTGAAGAAGTTTTAAAAAGATACAAAATCATTTTTAAGTTAAGGAAAAGAAATGGCGACATGTTATATAAAGGCCTGAAAAATAACAGTAACCTCGTCCTCCCAACCTTGCCTCACAATGCAGAGGTTGTCTTTAATCAATTCCCGATAGTGGTGAAAAACAAAAAAAATAAAGAAATTATCTTCAGAAAGTTACTTGAAGTAGGCATAGAAACAACCTTTCTATACGAAAAACCCTTGCATCATTTTTACCCTGAATTATCACCTGACAGAAAAAAAGAACCTTTCCCCTATTCCCTCTTTCTCGCAGAAAGACTTCTACTCTTACCAACTCACCCTCAGATCTCCACACAGAAAATTCGAACAATTATAGAAATCGTAAATGAATATGCCTGAGAAGAGACTCGACATTACTCTTGTAATAACCAGACTTGACGCCGGGGGCTCTGCCGAAGTAACTCTATTGCTCGCAAAAGGGTTATCACAAAAAGGACACAATGTCACCCTAATAACCGGGAAAACAGCGAATCCACCTTTCGATGTTTACGAATTTGCTGCTAAAAATGGTTTCGCCATAATAGAAATCAAAGAGCTTATCAGGAACATAAATCCTTTATTAGACATAATTGCACTTATAAAGCTATATTTTTTGTTCAAGAAACTAAAACCTGACATAATACATACCAATACTTCAAAAGCTGGAATATTAGGACGTCTCGCAGGTAAAATAGCGAGATTTTCAAATATCATTCATTCTCCCCATGGTCATATCTTTTACGGTTACTATCATCCTACTATTACCTCACTTTTTATAGCAATGGAAAAACTCATAGCAAAATACACTAAGTACATTCTGAACCTTACACACCTCGGTAAAAAAGATCATATCAGAAAAAAAATCGGTAAACCCGAGAAATTTATAGTTACTGGCTGCGGTATTGACCTTAAAAGATTCAAAAACGTACAAAAAAAGAAAAATCAAGAATTTACAATAGCCTGGATCGGAAGATTAACCGAAATAAAAAACCCTTTTCTATTGCTGCACGCCGCTGCACTACTAAATAAAAAAGGTTATAATTTTACATACAAGGTAATTGGCGATGGAGAGCTACTGAATAAATGCAAGGAATATGCAAAGAAAAACGAACTCGAAAATGTTCATTTCTACGGATACCAGTCCGAAGTGGGAAAGTTCCTTGCAAGATCAGACGTTTTGACGGTCACATCAAATAACGAAGGGTTTGGAAGGGTTATAGTAGAGGCCATGGCAGCAGGTGTACCTATCATTGCCACAAAGGTCGGAGGTATACCAGAGCTTATAAAACACAATGTAAATGGCATACTAATCACACCGGGGTCGGCCGAAGAGCTCTGTGCAGGAATCCTCAGATTATACACTGAAAGTAATCTGAGAGAAAATTTCATCAAGTACAACAAAAAATTCTGTCTGAAATTTGACATATCGAACTATATCAGCAAAATAGAAGAAATATATAGAAAGGTCCTAAATGAATAAGAACAAAATAGCATTAATAGCGCTTTTATCTTTCGTTGTATTAACTTTAAAACTCAAAGGAAATGAAACCTACTACCTATTAAAAGCTGGGATTCACTTCGACTCTAAGGTGAGCGGAGGCAAATACACACTGGAGGAATTGGCCAGGATAATAAGTAAAGAAAAACTCGACGTGGCGATCATCACCGACCATGATAATATGGAAGTCTCTTACGGAATCAAACCCTTTGAA
>QNCQ01000113.1 GCA_003645825.1 Fidelibacterota bacterium | reverse complement strand
CTCAGGAGGGGGAGGTCCAGGTGGGATACTATAATCATTATCGAAATTCTTTTTTGCCATTCTAAAAGCCATAAGCCTATCGAAATTCTCTTTTGCCCTTTTAAAAGTCATAAGCAAAGAATCAATCCCCGTGTAAACCCAGGCATTTTTGAACTCATCTGCGTTATTGGTAGTACTCCCATCAGGTAACTCAAAAGGACCAGACCCGGTCAACCATTTTTTCCCTATCTCATAACAAAGCTTACGACTTATTCCATTTGCCCCTTCAGCAAGTACAATTCTAATACTATCCCCCGGCTCAAGCGTATAAGGCCCAAATCCCATACACTGCGAAAAACCACCAGGTGTAGCTACAGGTGAAAGATCACCAGGGTCACCTTTCAGTGGATCCATAGTGAGACTCTGAGTTGCCGGATCGAAAATTGGTACATAGTTCGCTTCCTCAGCATGGGTCATAGGAGGTCTGCCGGAACTCATAACTGCATACTCTTTGGCCATCATCGCTGGATTAAACTGATCATTTGGTTGGGTTATATCTTCATCTGAACCCAGCTTGGGAGTCGAGAAAGGTTGGTTATAATCATCATTCACATGTTCCTTAGCCGATTTATCCGCCCAGAGGACCACAACACCAGGAAACTGCGAAGCACCAAGATGGCCATCGCCAGTATAATACGGACCCCCTATATTATCAAACGTACATTTTGAGTGTCTACCATGCCACGCAAAAATTGCATTAAACGGAAAATCCGGATAGTAAACGGCATGATTTATTGTATTATGCCCCCAGGAAGTAGACTGAGGAAGATAATACAAACCATATGGTCCCACCTCCCTACAAATCGCATATCTATACTGAAAGAAAAATATCACATCCTTTAATGTCTTCTCTACAACAGTTCCTTCTTTATCAATTATTCCTGTATTTTTGAAAACATATTCATATATAAAGTAATTATCATTATACTGCTGACTCCATGCATAAATTTTCCTGGTTACCGTTATTCCTATGGAAGTATTAACGACATTAAAAATCATTCTATCACAAAACAGATTAGGATCAGCTTCTTCATCTACCTGATCCATATAAACAGTATGAGAAGCTAGTAATCCATCAACAACTACAACCGGCGCCTGAAATCTACCTATCATCTTAAACTCAACAGGCATAAACTCATTGTTCTCATCCAGTCCTCTTGGACCCACATGAACCACTTTATAGTTATAATGCTGACCTGAAATAGGGTCATCATAATCAGTAGTACCTATCCACAATGCTTTTGCGGCCTGCATATCCTGCCACCTATAAAGTGCAGGCCATCTCAATCCATCCTGTTGATCGCTCACCTGATGTGTTCTACCCACTTCAATCTCGCATCCAGCACTGGAATACCAATTATGTAAGGACCCTATTGCAATCCATTTTGTTTGATCAGCGATCGCCGCACTAAAAAAGACCATCATAAATAATATTAAAACCCTCACTCTCTTTTTCATGGCTCATCCTTTTGTGTTTTTTTACTTTATATCGAAAGAAATTGTCATACCTATGAACACGTCTCTTGGGTTAAGAAAGGTAAAGTAACTTTGATTCGGCATATCTATATATGCTCTATTATCCAAAACTTCTTTAACCCATTTATCGTCCGCTTCTTTCCATTCATCATTCTCGTAAATATAATAATCCCTATCTTCACCATTGTAATATATCACTCCTTTCATTCCCTTAACATCAGGACCAATGCTCCCTATGTACTCCATTTGCTGGAATTTTACTCCTGCTTTCCTGTACACACCAGGTTTATCATTACCTGGAATTCCATCATAACCCAGTTTTTTATAGTATTTCTCAGGGAGATGAAGCGAATACATATAGTAATAATAATCATGGGAATCATAAAAGCTGCTAAAAGAGAAATATTTGATATTGAAAAGATTTGTAATATCAGCAAAAAACTTGATGCTCGCATTTTTAATTCTGAACGTCTTGGCAATCTTTAAGTCGACATTAAAATAATCCGTTCTCCTTATGTTATACTGTACTCGAGGCAAATTCTTCGGATTCCAGGTAAACCAGTAACCTCCAGTCCACCAGGTCAAGAACGTAAAATTCCAGCCACCAAAAATCTTAGAACCAAAAATTTCTGGCCCAAAATCAGAA
Source organism: Fidelibacterota bacterium (assembly GCA_003645825.1). Classification (GTDB taxonomy): domain Bacteria; phylum Fidelibacterota; class UBA2242; order UBA2242; family B5-G15; genus B5-G15. Next base: position 4,187 of record QNCQ01000113.1, on the reverse strand, counting down.
GGAACATGAAACGTAATATTCGATTTCACCCTTGGAATAGGCCTGGGCTTTGTTTGATATGGATTTTGTCTCTCATACTCCCTTTGGTCAGCTGGATTTTCATAATGATAAAGAACGCCAAAATATCCCGAAGTTCCCACCCTATATTCAAAATTCACGTTACCTGTTACATATTTTCCATACAACTTCGAGAGTTCTATCTCAATACCCCTGATATCCTCGTATGCATTCGCAGTAAGCTTTCTGTAGTTCACTTTACCATCTGTACTTATGTACCTCACCCATATTTGCTCATGATCTATATCCTTGTAGTAAGCTGTAACATGCAGTAAATAGCTGTTAAGAAACGACTGATCATATCCAAGCTCATAAGCTATATTCCTTGCATACGGTATAAATGGATCACCTATATACTCAAGTTGTCCTGTAGGGGTCCTTTGCATCCTATAAAATATTTGTGAACTGGGAATCTGTCTATAGTGCCCATAATTGAAATATAGCTTAGAATTAACAGTAATTGGATGAGATATCCCCAATCTCGGACTTACATAAAACTTCGTGGGAATCTTCTTTGTTAAAAAGGAATCTTCCAGTTCGGGTACAAATTGAGATGAAAAAAACGCCCTCGAATAATCATCGACATCGTACCACTTACCATTTGAATTTATATAATCCACAACAATCCCAAGAGTCGAAATGAATCCCTCATATTCCATTTTGTCCTGAAGATAAAAATTACCTCTATACGGTTTTCTCTTTATAGTAGTCCATGTATTACCCTCAGGGAGAAACTTATTTACCATACCAAAATCAAGCTTGAAATTGTCAAAAACAAACTCAAACCCTGTCTTAATCTGATTTCTGAAATTTACCTGATTTATATAATCAAATTTCAAGTTCCAGGATTCAAATTCACTAAAATCTCTTGAAGTGCTAATAGCTCCTCCCATTCCCATTCCATCAATACCAAACACAGGCTCAGGTTCAAAACCAAACGGAGCTTCATCAACAAAATATCCAGGGAATATTTCATATTTTCTGGTGGTATCTCTCCGTGGTCCGGGCGCCGTATGATACCTCCTGCTTATTCTCCTTACCAACATTTCCCAGTAAGTTCCCGGGTCAACAACCTTTACAAGTTTTGCCGACAGAGTATTGCTATAACGTGACGTGGGGCACCAGTAGTCATTCGTATATATTCTCCACGTAATAGTGTGCCCTGCTCTATCTATTGCATCTGCAATTGTCCATGAACTACTTATATAAGAGGTCCCCCCCGTCCTAGAATATGTGGTTGCATATAACTCATTATATAGCCCAATAATACTAAGCTTAAGAGACGGAGTAAGCTCAGAAGTTAACTTTAGCATCCATGTCTCATCATAAACACCATCTCTTGACAATTTTATAAGATACATGTTCTGATTATACCTATGAGACAAAAAGAACCTCATGTTCCCCAATTTTTTCCCAATAACTGGCACAGGACCGCCAAAACCAAAATCCAAATTCATATCAGCCTTAGTAATATATCCCTTTTTCCTTTTTTCCCATTCATATATTCTTTTGGCAGCAGACGGGGTTAGATCGTTTGTCGGATCATCATCTTGAAGAGTAGCTTCCGACACTGCAATCCATCCTTCAAATCTATCGTATTGCCTCTGGGTGTACATATCCCAGGCTCCATTTTCGGTCCCCGTCCAGCACACTTCAGGATCCAGCCGGGGTCTCAACCAGAATGAATTTGGATCATATGGAGAAATTCCAAAGTGCTTCGGATCCGGAGGGCTATATTTAAAACTGAAAGTGCCCGTATATTTATCAGGGTCTCCGTCTCTCGTAACTACATTTATGATACCAGACCTCACATTACTATACTCAGCACCGAAACCACCGGTTTGCACGGATATTTCCCTTACGGCACTTAAAGGCAAGCTCACTATAGGAGTATTATCACGTTCATCTCTTAATACAATTCCATCAACCATAAAAAGAGCCTGGTCAGAACCACTTCCCCTTATACTCAACCCGGAAGTTATACCGGCTCTTAATCCTAAAACACCACCAACACTAGTGACAGGAAGAGCTTCTATCTCATCCGAAGTGACGCTCTTCTGGCTCGCTGCAAGATCTTTTCTAATAAGCTTTCTTTTCGCAACAACTTCCACCACCTGTCCCTTTATCACCTCCTTTTCAAGCTCGAAATTCACAAACGTCGTCAGGTCTATTTCCACCCTTACATCCTTTACTGTCACATCGGTATATCCAATCATCATTGCTCTCACACTATAAACTCCCGGAGGAACAAGCAGTATCACAAAGTTACCATTTTCATCTGTGGCGGCTCCCAGGGTAGTACCCTCAACAATCACATTAACTCCTACAAGAGGCTCTCCAGTCTCTTTATCGACCACTTTTCCCGCTATCTTACCAGTGGTACCCGAAAAGGCTGCCGACACAACCAATACTACTATAACAAGAAAAGAAAGTAAACACCTTCTCATATTTTCTTTCTCCCTAGTTTATAATTAGTTTGCATCCCTAATTATCATCTCTTTATTTTTTCTCTTTTGGATTTTTTGCCCTGTTACGACTGTGATATTACACATCATCATTTCTAATTTATTTCCCTTTTAAAGATATGTCAAGAAATAATTGTAAAGTAAGTTAACATTTTAACCAGCCAATTTTATTTAAGGAAACATGCATCTACCTTCCTCTTTAAAACCAATCTATATCCCCACCTTAATCGTGAAAGTTAATATAGCACTATCTTTATTTTAATCAAAAAAATAACTTTATATACCATAGCCAGCTAATGCAGTTTTTCCCTTATCCTACATAAGATTAGTCTTGATATTTTTCCCTCCAGCTTTACCGAGCAGGGGTAAGGAAGTGTAATTACATATACCCTGTTCTGGTAGATTCCCTCAATTCCTAAAATTCCACATATTAGCTACACAGAGATCAGATGAAAATTACATGCCTAAAACTTACTTTTTTCCAGCCCAATCTTTTATCAAAACGACTGGATCACCTTAAAAAGGTGCCTTCAATGGAGTCCCAGGAACTCCCGAGATAGCCGAGGGTCTCCTGAAACCCTATCTATAAACACAAGCAACACACTATACAGTTGAACCAAAAACCCAGTTCAACCTTTAAAACTAACTACCCTTTTAAACCCTTAGTCGGAGCGGTCGGATTCGAACCGACGACCTCCTGAACCCCATTCAGGTGCGCTATCCAGGCTGCGCCACGCTCCGATGAGAAAAATCAGTAAAAAAATCGCCCAAAAAGCCAAAAATCGGGTCATTTTGAAGATAAACAGGCTATACAGAAACCATAATCAGATGCTTTCTCACAAATTAAATTATACTAATTATCATTCAAATTTATCATAATCATATAGACAAAAATCTACCTTGTAATTTATGCATTAAATATTATATCTTTCCAATACTTTTAAAATTTCGACAAGTTCTTTTTTTACTTTACGCAATACAAAAATAACATTTTCATTAACCCCATTCTTTACTTTTCCAACTGTCATTTCACCATCGACCATTTCCATGTTTTTAGACTTCATCTCTTTCAGAAACTTCTTTGCGCCATCAATAGTGTACTTCTTTTCATACAGCAAATACTTTATATATTGTATCAGTTTTAGCTCTTTCTCCCTGTAAACTCTGTTGCCAGCTCTATTCTTCATTGGAGAAAGCATTGGGAATTCAGATTCCCAATACCTTAGAACATGAGGTTTTAAACCCGTAATTTTACTTACCTCCCCTATAGAGTAATATAACTTTTTTAAAGATTTCGTCATATATCAACCATATTCAGCATTCACTTAAACCACTACTTAAATAGTATAACCATAATTTAAAACTCTGTCAAGAACTTTCTCTTCCTTTCTGGGAAAAGTTCATGCACATGGTAGTACAATAGAATTGATTAAATTATAATTAAAAGTAATGAGTGATGAGAGAATAGCCTATGGAAGGTCTATGCTCTGTAAGATTTTTTGGGAAAAAACATAACCTATAGTATCATAGCAAATAGCAAACTAAAATCCAGGATAACAGAGACTGTTTCATTTTTTGTGTAAATACCTCTTTTCATTAGAGCTCCAGGTTTAATCTTCCTTCGAAATGGATAGCCAATTGGGCAATAATTTTTGTCCAGTCCCT
>QNCQ01000112.1 GCA_003645825.1 Fidelibacterota bacterium | reverse complement strand
TTTCCACATCGTTTATCTCTCTCAGGAGATTTATAGGGTCAATTACCATTCCGTTTCCAAGAATGCATATTATACCCTCCCTGAGTATACCAGTAGGTATCTGGTGGAGAATTATTTCTTTATTCCCCACCAAAATCGTATGCCCGGCGTTAGACCCACCTTGGAACCTTGCTACGACATCTGCTTCCTCGGAAAGGTAATCAATGATTTTACCTTTTCCCTCATCCCCCCACTGACCACCTAATACTGCTGTAACAGGCATGGATGTTTTTTAACTCCTTTTCCTTGCTCTGAGTTTATCATGAAAATATACAACCACAGGAGATGCTATATAAATTGAAGAATAAGTCCCCACAATTACACCGCATATCATCGCTATAGAAAATATTTTTATTTCACCCGGGGCAAATGATAGAACAAAAACAGCAACAAATGTTGTAAGAGAGGTTATCAGGGTACGGCTTAATGTTTCATTGAGACTTTTGTTTATTACCTTGGGAAGTGCTTCGTTTTTAAGAACTCTGATATTTTCTCTGATTCTATCGTAAATCACTATTGTGTCATTTAAAGAATAGCCCACTATTGTCAGAAAGGCTGCTATTGTTGAGAGAGATATCTCAATTTGCGCTAAGGAAAAAATCCCAAGGGTAAAAAGAACATCATGAGCGAGAGCTACTACCGCTCCAATAGCATACCTGAATTGAAATCGTATCGTAATGTAGATTCCAATCACAAATAGCGCAGAAATAATAGCAAGAAGTGCTTTCTTGCGAAGCTCTCTCCCTATTTTCGGCCCCACCTGCTCAGCCTTTCGAATCTCAAAAGAATTATTTTCAACACTGCCGAGAATATTCGAGATCTTCTCTCGAATATTCTCCGAACCTTCGGGCTTTTCCAGCCTTATCAGAAATTCGTTTGTCTCGTTAGACTTCTGAATTATAGCATCGCCCATCTGATTCTGAGCAAAAATCGATCGAAGCTCTGCAGTAGTTATAGAATTTTCAAACCTTACCTGGACAAGAACACCGCCTTTAAAGTCGATTCCATAATTCAAACCCCTTACAAAGAACACCGAGATTATGGAAATTGTCAGAAATGATATTGAAATTGTGGCAGCAAGCTTGCTGTATTTCAGAAAATTGATATTGGTTTTTTTTAATATTCTCATCTTTATCCCTTAAGGTTTTATATGCTTAACGTTTTCAACACTTTTCTTTCCGTTACATAGTTGTATATCGTCCTTGTGACAAATATCGCTGTAAAGAGACTTGAGAGAATACCCCAGAATAGAGTCACAGCGAAACCTTTTACAGGCCCAGTTCCGAATTGCATTAAAATTAAAGCAGCGAAAATTGTTGTGATATTGGCATCGAGAATCGTTGTAAGCGCTCTGGCATAGCCGCTATCGATCGCTGATCTTACAGTCTTCCCTCTATCCAACTCTTCTCTTATTCGCTCAAAAATCAGGACGTTAGCGTCAACAGACATTCCAACAGTGAGAATTAAACCGGCAATCCCCGGAAAAGTTAGAGTTGCACCAAAAGCAGACATGATAGCAAGGACAAAAACAAGGTTCAAAAGCAAAGCCAAATCAGCAATCAGACCCGAGAGTTTATAGTATATCGCCATGAAAACTATAATAAGGCAGAAACCCACAATACCAAGCTTCACACCCAGATTTATTGAATCTCTACCAAGGGAAGGTCCCACGGTTCTTTCCTCTATAATATCGACCGGAGCAGGAAGAGCTCCAGCCCTCAGGACAATAGCTATGTCCTTGGCCTCGCTCATGTCTTCCAGACCTTCAATAACAGAGGCCCCGTTAGGAATTTTAGTTCTTATTACAGGAGCCATATAAACTTTATTGTCAAGCACAATGGCAAGCCTTTTCCCTATGTTTGACCCGGTTAATCTTGCCCAGATTCTCGCGCCTTCAGAGTTCATGTTCAAGGAAACTATTGGCTGTCCCGCACTCTGAGATCCAGTGCCCCCTATAGTTGCCCTCGCATCGGTTATGTATTTACCCTGCATAGCAGCATCTTTGTCAACGTGGTACAACAGAAAGTAATTTTCTGTTGTACCATCAGCCAAGGTTATCCGCCTTGGCTTGGCACTCCACAGAAGCTTAGAATCGTAAGGCAACAGTTTCTGAACCTCCGGATCGCTCAAGATCTTTTTGACCAATCGGACATTCTTCTCCGGCACACCGACCATACCTCCTATATTTCTCAGGAGAGAAGAAAAAGGCCTTTCTCTAAATAACTCTTCATCCACAATTACAGTTGTATCCTCTGAATCCGGGGTGGCCGCAGCTCCCAGTGGGGTTTTCCCGAGCAGCTCAGAGACACTCACCGCTTTATCTTTCGCTTCTTTTAGTTCTACCGTAGAAGTATCTTCCCCTTGAGAAGTATCAATTTTCACCACCTCTTTTTCGCCAGTTTTGAGATAATTGTCAACAGCCTCAATGAATTTCTGAGTAACAGCTGGCTCCTTCAGAAGATAGAACTCCAGTAAAGCCGTGCTCTGAATAAGTTTTCTTGCTCTTTCTGGTTCCTGAATTCCTGCTAATTCTACAATAATTCTGTATTGCCCGGCTCTCTGAATTGTCGGTTCGGACACTCCGAATTGATCAACACGATTTCTAATTATCTCAAGAGCTCTTTTGATAGCATCTTTGGCCTCATTTTCAAGACTCTTCACTATCTCGTCGTTCTTGAAGCCTCGATTTGTAAAATGCTTGATAAGCCTTATTTTATACTGGTCACACTTTGAGAGAAACACATTAAAGAAATCTGCCTCCGTCTTTCTATACTCCTCTGCTGCTTCATTAAGCGCCCGGTAAAACTGGGGGGTCTTGTTGGTCGCAATAGACTCGACAAGCTTAGGGATGTCAAGTTCCAGGACTATGTGCATTCCTCCCTGAAGGTCCAGTCCCAGCCTCATTGTTCTGTCTTCGTACTTCTCAAGTTTCCCCTTGGCTCGAAGTTCCTCCTTTTTTTTGTCACTCATCGTGTAGTATGCTATGGTCCAATAAAGCGAGTAAAGAGCAAGGATCAGAACAGCTCCGATAATTATTAGTCTTACAGTTGTTTTTTTAAACATCTATCCTCACCTCTAAATTTTAAAGCTTTCGAATTTAATTTTATAGTCTGGTAATGTCAACGAAAAACCCCTACATAGGCGAAGCAATAGAATTCTGTTGGAACTAGGAGGTTATAGCTAAAGGTGCCTCCATTTTGCTCTATTTTACCCTATATGCTTTGTGCCTCTCAAGAAAAAAAGCATAATTTTATTTATACCTGTTTCTCATCTATCCATCCTGGATATCGCCTTAGAAATTCACGTAAATGCCGGAAAGAGCCTTCCGCCATATTAACGGTTCTCAATCTATGTCGATACTCAAATGGGAAATCATACTGGTAGAATAGATTTTCCTCGTGTAAAGAGAATATCTTCCTCATTGATGGCATCATCTTTCCCCATTTCTTCAAAAATTCAAAATATCTATCATAACACTCATCCAAATCATATACATTAAAAACTTACCAAAATGGCTTATTCCCGATGATTCTATCTCTTCCCATTGCTGATTGGAGGCACCCTTCCTGCTTTTGTTCAACATTTCAACAGAAAATTTAATAGACCCTTTTCGAAATCAAAATCTTGAATTCAAAGGAAACTTTTTATAGTATATGTTAGTTATGCAAATGATCGCTCTTTGAGTAGGTGCGATCAAATTCACAAAAAGAAGTGAGTATACTATCGATTTGCCTGTGTAACTCTCTATACTACCAAATCAAATCCGTCATTTATTCAGGTTCAGCATTGCAGTTTGTGCATTGAGGAGGCTTATGTCAGCCGGATTAAACGGTCTATCCTCTTTCCCAACAAACGTCATCCGAAGAAAATGTGAGCAAAAGTACAGCAGTTTTTGTCTCATTTAGCTATGCAAGAGATTGTTGCTGCCTTCTCCTAGAATCAGGCACTGTGTGCATTGGTTTTTCTTTACAAAGAAGTCCTCAAAATAGACCTGCCTGAATCTAGTGAAATGTATGAGCGAAGAAGCCCAGGAAACTGTCGGTGGTACTTAGTAAAGGGGAGGTCAAAGCGGTTTTGAATCAACTGTCCGGGACCTATTAGCTGGCGGCAAGCCTTCTGTATGGGACGGAGTTGTGCTTGATTAAGTGTTTGCGCTTATGGACAAAGGACATCGATTTCAACTATAACATCACTACCATCCACAATGGCAAAGCAGAAAGAACGGCGAACAATTTCGCCGACAGCCGTTCGGCTACCACTGGAAAAGCATTGGCAGCAAATGGGAAAAATCTACCTGAAGGACCGTGAGGAAAATCCGCCTGGGGTTCAAGCGCCGTTTGCCTTGGAAAAGAAGTATCCAAACGCCGGGAAAAGCTGGAAATGGTTTTGGGTTCTCCCATCACCAAATCTAACTGCTGGTCCAAGAAAAACTTACGCATATCAATGGGTTAAATGAGATTTTTGGCAGCGGGTTCATACTATCTTAAAATTTTCCCATGGTATCTGTCCAGAGTGTATGAAGGAAGTGTATCTTGAATTTGTAAAAGACAAGAAGGACGAGGATAAGCAGAGAATGCAGGGGAATGTACTCAAATGTCGAGGAAGGTACGAAGGGAAAGCCCAACGAGGATTGTACTCTGTCGCACGAAGCTTGGAAGTGAAAACTTTTCACTGTATTTAGATATAAGGACCTTAAAAGAATGAAAGAATTATATGCCCAGGAGGTTCAAAAATACTCAACAATTATCGATAAACCAGAACCTAAACTCAATGCGTTCAATAACATTACAAAGCTTTTCCAATGTCAAGTATCAAGAATCGTACAACAATTTTTAGAGAAAAATATCAGCTGTAAAAATTAGATGAGGCTATCTTATGAAAACAAAAGATAAACAACCGACAGAAATTAAAATTCTCCTGATAGAGAATGATCTTCCTATGGTGGAGTTAATAGAAGATAGATTGATATCGAACACATTATTCCCGGCTAAGGTGCACATCGCTGAAAATCTATCCGAAGCAAAAAAAATCCTTGAGAAGGAAAGGATTGATATTGTACTGACTGACCTTAATCTGCCAGACAGCCAGGGCATCAGTACTCTGCTGAAGATAAGAGAAAAGGCGCCAGAAATACCGGTGGTCGTGCTGAGCGGAACTGAAGATCCCAATCTAAGAGAAGCGGCAATTGAAGCCGGTGCCGTCGATTTTCTCCAGAAAGGTGGAATCGGAGAATATATTGTTCCTCTCTTACAGTCAGCAATAATACGTAATCAGGAGAAAAAACGATTTATCAGCTTCTACGAAAGGCTTCTTAATGACTCACCAGATGCCAAAATTGTCCTGGATGCTAAAAACAGGATTGTGTTTTTCAATAAAGCCGCACATCTGCTGTTCGGCAATCGTGCAGAGATTGGCGGGGAATTTGGCACGTTCTTTCCTGAGCAGGACGTTTATACCGAGTTAGCTGTTACAAAACCGGACGGAACAATTGCTTTATGTGATGTCGTGACTTACAATACGGTCTGGAAGGGAGAACCGGTTCGGGTAATCTCCTTCAGGGATTTAACTGAACATAAAAAACTGGAGGAAGAACTCGCTCGAAAAGAAAAACAGTACCGTCAACTTGTAGAATCCCTCACTGAAGGGTTGTCAATTCTGGATACAGAGGGACGGTTTATATTCGCCAACCCGGCAGCTCATAAAATTGCTGGGGTCGAGAACGGCCAACTGGTCGGTCGCAATCTGAATGAATTCCTGGATGAAACCGGACGGGAGATTATCAGGGCAGAGACAGTGAAAAGAGCAAAGGGCATCACCAGCAGTTATGAACTGGAAATTATAAGAGCAGATAAACAAAGACGCATTCTGAGGGTTACATCCAGTCCCTGGTATAATGAAGAGGGGAAAGTTAAGGGAAGTTATACCCTTTTCGTCGATATTACAAAGATAAAAAATGCCGAGAAATTGCTTCGGGAGAATGAAGCGCGATTGCGGGAAGTCCAGCAAATTGCCCGTATCGGTCACTGGGAATATGACATTGTGAACGATGTTCTGACATGGTCGGATATTATTTTCGACATCTTTGAAGTGAAAAAAGAAGATTTTACAGGTAATTTAAATTTCGTCCTTAGCAGGGTTCACCCCGAAGACCGTGAGAGTGTGGAAAAAACATACTGGCAATCCGTTGAAGAGCGCGCCGACTCTTCCCATGTGCACCGCATTTTGACGCCAGATGGCGCTATCAAATATGTCCACGAAAGGTGGAAAACATATTACGCCGGGGATGGCACGCCACTCCGAACGGTGGGCACAATCCAGGATGTTACAGAAC
>QNCQ01000111.1 GCA_003645825.1 Fidelibacterota bacterium | reverse complement strand
CCTTTAAATTTCAGGGATCCCAAAAAGGGGGTGCTTTATGTGTCTCTTGCAGGTCCCATGGCTAATATGTTTCTAGCATTTTTAAGCGGAGTAGCAATAAGGCTTATCAGGGCGGGTAGTATGGGTTTTTTGCCACCCGGGATACTAAAGCCCGTATTTCTAATGTTGCTTTTGAGCCTTCAAATTAATATTGCTCTTGCTATTTTTAATCTTTTGCCTATTCCACCCCTTGATGGATCCAAAATTTTGTTTGGTATTCTTCCTGCTAGATATGAACATATTGCAATCCAGATGGAAAGGTATGGTTCCATGGTTCTATTTGTAGTTATAATGTTGAGCTGGGTTACCCATATTTCGATTTTTGGTTCTGTTATATATCCTTTTGTGGATTTATTTTCAAAGCTGTTCGGAGGAGTGTAGATTGGTGTTTTTACCAGGGAGATTCTCCAGAAGAGGAGAAAGAAGTGAACTTGTGGGAAAAAGGTTCAGGTTTAAGAGGCTCAGGCATAATACTAAAAGAATGACAAGGCCTCTGTGGTGGCTTATAGTGATGGCATTGATTGTGTTAGCTATAATTTATTATTTGAACAGGATCATGAAATGAGGTATTCTTATAAAAAGTTCGGGGAGGAAAGAGATGTCAGGAATAATTGAGTGCGTTCCGAATTTTAGTGAAGGCAGGAATATGGAGGTAATAAAGGCTATTACGGATGCCATAACCTCAGTGGAAGGCATAACTCTTCTTGATGTTGACCCGGGAGCAGATACAAATAGGACAGTTGTTACCTTTGTAGGTGATAAGTCCAGTATTGTGGAAGCTGCCTTCCGCGGGATAAAGAAGGCTTCGGAACTTATTGATATGAGAAACCATAGGGGGGCTCATCCCAGGATAGGAGCTACGGACGTCTGTCCTTTAGTTCCCGTGTCAGGGGTGAGCCTCGAAGAGTGTGTCGAATTGAGTCATCAACTTGCGAAAAGAGTAGCTGAAGAGCTGGGTATTCCTGTTTATCTGTATGAAAAATCGGCTCAAAAACCCGATAGAGTGAAGCTGGAGAATATCAGGGAAGGGCAGTATGAAGGTCTGCCTGAAAAATTGAAGGACCCTGAGTGGAAGCCAGACTATGGGGAGGCAAAATTTAATCCTAGATCAGGGGCTACTGTTATCGGAGTGAGGGATTTCCTTATTGCTTATAATGTGAATTTGAATACCCGTGACAGAAAACTTGCTCATGATATTGCGTTGACAGTACGTGAAAGAGGAAGGTTGAAGCGTGATAAGAAAGGTAGTATCATCCGCGATGAAAATGGCAATCCGTTGAGACAACCAGGAATATTAAAAGGTGTGAAAGCTGTTGGGTGGTATATCGACGAATACAAGCTTGCTCAGGTTTCTATGAATATTACAAATTATAAAGTAACTCCTTTGCATGTGGCGTTTGAAGAAGTTTGCAAGCAGGCGGAGAAAAGGGGATTAAGAGTAACCGGTTCTGAAATAGTTGGACTTGTACCGAAAGAAACCTTGTTGATGGCTGGTAGATATTTCCTAGAGAAGCAGGGGAAGTGTCAGGGAGTTCCTGAGGACGAAATTATTAGAGTGGCGATTCAGACCCTTGGTCTCAACGAAGTTGCAGAGTTTGATCCCGACAAGAAAATTATTGAGTATAGAATTAAGCAGGAAACGGGGAAAGAACTGGTTAATCTCAGAGTTAAAGAGTTTGTGAATGAGGTATCTACTGATAGTCCTGCTCCCGGCGGCGGAAGTGTCTCTGCTCTTGTTGGTGCTCTTGCTTCTGCTCTCTCATCGATGGTTGCAAATCTTACCTATGGTAAGAAAGGATATGAGAGACATTCCAGGTTGATGAACGAAATTGCTATAAAGTCTCAGGAAATTAAAGATAAATTGCTTTCTTTTGTTGACAGGGATACTGAAGCTTTTAATAAAGTGATGGATGCAATGCGACTGCCAAAAAAGACTGAAGAGGAGAAGAAAGAAAGAGAGACGGCTATTCAGGAGGCCACCAAGTATGCTGCAGAAGTCCCGCTTAGCGTTATGAAAACCTGTGTTGACTTGCTTGATTGTATCGATGGATTAATCAGGTATGGGAATGTGAATTCCATAAGCGATGCTGGAGTTGCGGGTCTGATGGCCCGAGCATGCATTAAGGGTGCAGGTTATAATGTACTGATCAATGCGGGTTCAATTGAGGATAAAAAGTTTGTGGAAAAACTGAGGAAAGAAGTAGAAGAAATCGAAGCTTTAGCTGAGAAAAGAGTAAGAGCTATTTTGAGAAAGACTGAGAAGAAGTTGATTTCATAGGGGCAGCTTGTCAAAAATAAGGATATTACCGGAAACGTTGACCAACAAAATAGCAGCGGGAGAAGTAGTGCAACGTCCTGCTTCTGTGGTCAAAGAACTTATGGAAAACTCCATAGATGCAGAAGCCAGGACGATCACAGTTATTATTAAAAACGGTGGGAAGAGCTTGATTCAGGTGGTTGATGATGGAAATGGAATGGATAGAGACGATTTACTTCTGGCTTTTGAGAGGTATGCTACCAGTAAGATTAAGGATGAGGATGATCTCAGCAGGATAAGTACACTTGGATTCAGAGGGGAAGCACTCGCAAGCATTGCTTCTGTTTCGATTGTTGATGCAGTGTCTGGTGTAAAAGGAGATATGGAAGCATATGAACTGAAAATTGTAGGGGGTGAATTTAAGGATATCAGACCTCATAGCAATATAGGTGGAACTTCCATTTCTATAAGAAACCTTTTTTTCAATGTGCCGGCCAGAAGGAAATTTTTGAAAAGTGCTGAGATTGAGCTCAAGAACATTATAGATATTTTTAGGAAGTTCGCTCTAGCCTATCCAGAAAAGAGTTTTGTTCTAATTCATAACGATAGAGAAATCTATAATCTGAGGCCTTCCGATCTGGCAGATAGAATCGCCGAACTGTATTCTCCTGAGTATAGGAAGAATATTGTGGAAGTATCGGTGGAGGAAAGAGAACTATCTATTTCTGGCTTCATAGGCAATTTGAACCTGATAAGGCCAAGGCGGGGTGAGCAAACCTTTTTTGTGAATAGAAGATATGTATCCAATAGGACTCTGAGCAACGCCGTTATAAGTGCTTACCGGTCTGTGATCTCAGGAGACGAATATCCTTTTTACTGCCTGAACTTAATGATTCCACCTGATAAGGTTGATGTTAACGTTCATCCTGCAAAGATGGAGGTAAAGTTTAGAGAGGATTATAGGGTCTTCCAGTTTGTAAAGATTTCTATTGGGAAATATGTTGAAGAGGTAAAGAAAAGTATTCCGGGTTTTGATAAGCCCCGGATTTGGGAATATTACGAAACTAAGAAGGAATCCGGTGGATTTGCTGAAGAAAAAGACAGAGAAAGGAAGGTTACCGCAGAGATTGCCGGGTTAAAACTGGAAGATGCAGACAACAGGAGTCAGGTGTGGAAAGAGCGGGCGAAAAAGTTCTCAGAGCATTTAAAGGAGGAAAGTAGTGTTCCTCCAGGCGTTGGGATTCCCGTGTTTCAGTTTGCCGAGAGGTATATAATTACCCAGGTAAAAAGTGGACTTGTGATAATAGATCAACATGTGGCACATGAAAGAATTCTGTATGAAGCAGCTCTGAAAGCTGTTACTCAAGGAAGCTGGAAGCCTCAGCAGCTTCTTTTTCCACAGGTTATTGAGTTGTCTGCGGAAGACTTTTCAGTCTTGCTTGAAATTTTACCCTATCTAAATAAAATAGGGTTTCGTATGAGAGAATTTGGTAGGAATACAATTGTTGTTGACGCTGTTCCAACTGGTATGAGATGGGGAAGGGAGTCGACTATAATAAAAGAGATAATAGACACATATGTTGAGTATAGAAAGCACGAATCAAGTGCCGTGAAGAGTGTAGCTGCCTCTTATGCCTGTAAAGCAGCTATAAAAGCTGGAGATAAACTGTCAGAAGAGGAAATGATAAACCTTGTTGACAGGCTTTTTACGACTTCTAACCCCTATTTTTGTCCGCATGGTCGTCCTATAATAGTGAATTTGAGCCTTGATGAGATTGATAAAAGATTTAAGAGAAAATAGAATAGTCCCTGTCATCACGGGGCCAACGGCAGTGGGGAAGACTGACGTCGGAATTGCTCTGGCTAAAATGCTTGATGGAGAGGTTATATCTGTTGATTCCAGGCAGATTTATAAAGGGCTGGATATTGGTACTTCGAAGCCAACTCTGAAACAGCAAAAGGAGGTAAAACATTATTTGATTGATGTCCTGGAAGTTGGCGAGAGAATAAGTGCTGGGAGATATAGGAAGCTGGTTGCTGGGACTATTGAGAGAATATTCTCACTTGAAAAGATACCGATACTTGTCGGGGGAGCTGGCCTCTACATTAAAGCTATTGTACATGGTCTATTTGAGGAGAGCTGGACAAATGAAGAGATCAGAAAGAAGGTTTGGGAAGAGCTCAAGAGAAAAGGGAAGGTGGAGCTTTATAATAGGCTTCTTGATATTGATCCAGAATACGCAATGAAGATCCACATTAACGATGTGAAAAGGATAACAAGGGCAATTGAAATTTATGAGATGACAGGACAAGCTCCGACTAAGCTTTTTAAGAAACCCAGGAAAAAATTACCGTATAGCTTTAGAATTTTTATCTTAAATATGAAAAGAAATCTACTTTACGAGAGGATTAACAAAAGAGTAGAGAGAATGATTCAAGATGGATTGACTGAAGAGGTGAGAGAATTTGTGAGGAAAGGTAAAAGGGAAGCAATGGATTATCTGTTGACACTCGGCTACAAAGAGGTGATACAGTACCTAGATGGAAAATGTAGTATGGAGGAGATGGTGGAAAATTTAAAGAGGAATACGAGGCGTTATGCAAAAAGGCAACTGACATGGTTCAGAAATCAACTGGATGGAATTTGGGTAGAGGTTGGTGAAGGCGAAACTCCTGTCGAAGTTGCAAAGAGGGTTTTAAAATCTTTGTTGTATGAGACAAACTGATAGATTTTATTTTTTGTTTGGGATAAATTCTGCCAACATATGGATTTTTGTTTTACTGTTAGAAAAGCAACCAGTGAGTTAAAAAAGGGAATAGAGCCAGAAGAGCAGTTGAGGGTAATGCGCTGGCTCTGGAAAGCGCTACGGTGAAAAGTTTTGATTCCACCGTTAATGGCGGAAATTTTTTTATCTTGAGAGGGTTATGATGAAAGAGAAAGTTAAGTTTAAAGTTGCCGATGAGAAAAGCCTTGATAGAACAATCACACGGCTGGCACATGAAATTGTTGAAAGATGTAGAGGCATCGATGATGTTGTCTTGGTGGGGATACGGACCAGGGGGGAATTCGTTGCCAGAAGGATTGCGGGAAAAATAGAGAAGATCGAAAATGTGAAAATGCCAGTAGGGGTACTTGATGTTGTCCTTTACAGAGATGATATAAGAATCAGAACAAAAATCCCCAAGGTACAGGTTAGCGATATTCCTTTTGAGATTGATGACAAAACTGTTATCCTTATAGATGATGTAATCTATACGGGCCGTACAGTGAGAGCAGCGCTGGATGCACTGGTTGATTATGGCAGGCCAGCGAAAATTCAACTTGCTGTGCTTGTAGATAGAGGAAACAGAGAAATGCCAATAAAAGCGGATTATATTGGTATAAATTTGCCCGTTTCTTTAGGAGAAGAAATAAGGGTAAAGATGAGAGAAGTAGATGGGGAGGATGGGATTTTCATCGTGGAGGTAGTCGATGAATCTTAGTATTAAACATTTGCTGGGGCTGGAAGGAGTCCCAAAAGATGATATCAATACAATACTGGATACCGCTTTTTCTTTCAGGGAAGTGCTTGAAAGACCAGTTAAAAAGGTGCCTACCCTTCAGGGCAAGACAGTGGTTAACCTTTTTTTTGAACCTTCTACTAGAACAAAGATATCATTTGAGCTTGCAGAAAAAAGACTCTCTGCTGATATAGTAAACTTTTCAGCGAGTGTAAGCAGCTTGAGAAAAGGAGAAAGCCTCAAAGATACGGTTCAGAACATCCTGGCGATGAAGGTTGATACTATAGTAATGAGACATTCTGACCCGGGTGCTGCGAGACTTTTAACAAGGTTTGTCGATGCGGTGGTAATTAATGCTGGTGATGGGACTCATGAACATCCAACGCAGGCTTTACTCGATATGATGTCGATGAGAGAAAAACTGGGAACCCTTGAAAAGGCAAATGTGGCTATTGTAGGGGATATAAAGCACAGCAGGGTGGCACTTTCGAATATATATGGACTGACAACAATGGGTGCAAATGTTGTTGTATGTGGCCCGCCAACATTTATTCCATTCGGGATAGAAAAGCTTGGGGTGAAGGTTATGTATGATCTGGATGAGGT
>QNCQ01000110.1 GCA_003645825.1 Fidelibacterota bacterium | reverse complement strand
CTTGATATGGATCCCATTCTAATTGAATACCTTGCATGGATAGTTGTGCGATTATATTCTGGGGTGGATTTGCTGGAGGTATTTCGTGATCTATTTTCACGTTTAATACAATATAGGGAGCGCTTCCGAACTTAGCTTCTCCTTCAATAGGAGTGATTGTAGTAGCGTAAAGATGTTCTGCTCCACTTATTTTTGTGTAATACCTGACTTTAATTGGTTGTCCGATACGAAAACCAGCTAACCCATGAGTGGTATCCGACTGCCATGCAGTTATTACAACATTACCTGTATCACTTTCTACAACTCCTACTCCAACGCATAACTGTCCGTCAAATACTCCTATTTCACTACCGACATTTAAAGAAGCTATTAAATTAGTATCTACCTGGTTTATAATAATTGTAAAGGGTAACCCAGTAGGTTCTATGGAGTTGAAATATCCTTCATACCCAATGCCAGAAAGATCAATAGTTAAAGATGGAGCATTACCGCTATTATTATATAAGACCATGAAACCGTTTATGGAATCTATCCTATTTGGAGTAAATACCACTGGCAAGTTATAACTTCCACCCGATTCAATATCAAAACTGTTAATTGATGTAGAAAATGAAGGATCAGAGAAAGAAATTCCACTGATATTAATTGTACCAGTTCCATTGTTTATAATGGTGATATTAGAAGTTGAGCTTGAGCCAATTTTCGTTGGGGGAAATTTTAACCTGGTAGACGAAGTACCAATAGAATATGTATCGCCAGGTAGTCCCTGTGCATGCAATTCAATTTCTGCAACTGGTGTGTATGGGTCATTTGAGAAAACCTGTAAAATTGCATTATAAGGCAATGCATTTAAAGGCTCAAATGTAATAGACACTCTCTGGGAATCACCTGGTGATACGCTAAAACCAGTGGAATCAGCTTTAAAAGCATCGTTATTAATACTTATGGTAGTCACTTCTAAGTTCGTTTTCCCTGCGTTCTTTATGAAAAAAGATGCCGTAGATCTATCCCCAATCTTTACAGCAAAAAAGTTTATGAAACTTTTATTCAGAATAATCTTAGGCTCTAAACCACTGTATGCACTAATTTTACAAACGGAATATTCTCCCTCTCCAAATACTCCGTTTCCTTTCTTCCAGGTAATCTGCGGAGTTAGTTCTACTCTTTGCCCATATGTAGTCACCCATAATTTTATGTTTATGGGATTTCCTGGGGTGAATCCATCCATGCCACGGGTCTCGTCGCTTTCCCATACTGTAATTTGTATCGGATAGCTTTGAAACACGACCATACCGACACATAAATCACCATCAAAAACAGCAATTTGGTCACCAGCTGATAGATCATGGTTATCAACAGTAGCACTGTCAATTATAATTGTATACGGGAGTCCAGTAGGTTCAACAGGCGAAAAATGTATCGGATAACTATATCCGCTCACGTAAATTTGGTAATTACTGTTATTTGCTGCATTACTTTGTATGTAGATGCTTCCTGTGGTCAAACCTTCTGTCGTTGGTGTAAAATCTATTGGTAAATTGTAGCTACCATTGACATCAACAACAAAATTGGATTCCAAAGGAATAAAACGGCTGTTGTCAGAGTAAACAGAAGAAGCGGTAAGTGTTTGGTTACCGACGTTTCGAATTAAAATATTTTTAGTACCTATTTCACCTATTGGTACATATCCAAAATCAATACTATCTGGTATAACCTGAATAATTGCTTGTGGCTCAGCAATAGCCTGGCCTGACATATAAACTTTTACTTCGGGATTTTCAGGATCATCCGATTTTATAATTAAATAAGCCTGCGTCAATTTCGCTGATGTGGGATAAAACTCAATATTTACCTCACCAGATTGCCCTGGTTCTATATATTCAGGATATCCAACGACCGAAAATGAGGGGTTATCCGTATTAATGGAATGAATTGATAATCGGGCATTACCTATGTTTAATATAGTCAATTTTTGGCTCGATGGTTTACCAACATAAACATTGCCAAAATCGATCAGTGTCTGTAACAGAGAGATTTCAGGTCGGAAATAACTATTTGCTTTTAAACTTGCCGATGTATATGTACCGTAACCAAATGTACCGTCTCCAACTACATATGATGGTTTAGCTTCTAATAGTTGCCACTCATTGTATATTTTTGCCCATATCTGAAAACTTATATTATTACCCCTTTTAAAACCATGTAAGTTATATTCTTCTTTGCCTTCCCATGCAACAATATCTATATTGGTCTGTCCATAATTTTCCACAACAATGCTACCGACGCAACTATCTCCATCAAAAACACCAATTTCAGAGCCAGCGGGAAGTAGTTTACCGTCTACTGTAACATTAGTAACAACTATGTGATAGGGAAGTCCCGTCGAAGGGATAGACCACAATGGACCTTCTCTTGGTGTAGCACTGGCTACATTCGAGAAATCACTTTCCTCACCATTTATATCTACCGAAGTAACTTTAAAATAATATGTAGCTCCATTAGTTAATCCTTTAATAACCTTCACAGTATCATTAACACCACCGGTGGTGGAATCGATCAGAGTCATTGAATAAGATGATGCTCCGGCGTATATATTGTATCGGAGAATATCAGTTTCAGGAACTTTATTCCACCTTAAGTAAACCATCCCGTCATAAGGTAACGCAATTAGATTTTGTGGAGTCGATAGAGCCGACTCTTGTGCCATCAACAAGCTATTAATGCTTAATAGTCTAAAAAATAGTAAGACTATTATGATAAGTTTTTGCCCAATATTTCTATTGACACTTCTCATATACTACATCTGAATAACATAAATCTTACATTATTTTTGAAACACAATTTTTCCGCTTTGGAAATAGTTACCACTTCTAAAAATGAACAAATAAATCCCGGATGCTAAAATTTTTCCTTCATTATTTTGACCATGCCATGAATATATATAATGACCATAGTTCTCTTTCATACCTTGTAATCGAAATACTTCCTGAGAATTTAAAGAGTATATGGTCAAGACATACCTATTTCCTGGCAAATTCTTTAAATCAAAGTTAACCCTACTATTGAAGGGATTCGGATAAACCTTCACTTTAAAATCCTCTGGATGATATCCATTATCTAGATAGGTTTGATTTTCTTTGAATTCAAGAGAAACAGCCGCATAGGCCCCAGTACCAAATCTTCCGTCCCCAAGCTCGTATAATACATCTGGATTGAACTCCTGCCATTCCCCTGAAATTCCTTGCGTATACATTTTAAAAACTATGCTATCACCCAGCGTAAATCCCTTCAATCCATAAGCAGCGTCACCCTCCCAGGCAGTAAGAACAACTGGGAAACTATCCTGATAAACAGAAGCGCCAACACAAAGCGTATCGTCAAATACAGCAAACTCAGTCCCCCTAACTACAGTTGACCCATTTATGATGGCATTTCTAATAATTATAGCATAAGGTTTACCCGTTTTCTGAACAGGTTGGAAATGTATCTGAGCATTACTAAAGCAAAATAGCATTAAAAGAAGAATAAATATCAAAATCCATTTTGGACATGTCGAATGTCTATTGCTCGAGCTTCTATCAGTACAGCAAACCATAGTTATTAAACTATTTGATTAATAGCATCTTATTGACTTTTTGGAAATCCTTACTAACCATTCTCACAAAATACAAACCAGAGCTGACTTCAGCTCCATATTTATTTCTACCATCCCACTCACAGACGTATCTGCCTGGTTTGTGAAGTTCAGCATTTTTCAATCTTACAACTTCCTTACCTAAGATATCGTATATAATCAACGTCACTTCAGCTTTTTCAGGAACGTCATACTTTATATTTGTTCGATTATTAAATGGATTAGGATAATTATAGTGAAGAGCAAATTTTTCAGGAATCAAACCAGGTTTCCCAGTGAGGTCAACAACGGAATAAGCACTTCCCTCAAAGCGGCTCTCTTCTGGCTTTCTGAACTTTGGGATCAATTCAAATTCTTTATCGAACCTTTTACTATAAGCTTTAAATTTTATTTCATTTCCAGAAACATACCCAGGAACATTTAATTGCCTATTCCCTTTCCACGCAATGGCAACATTCTTATCACCTGGTTTCCACACAGTAGAACCAACACATATATCACCATCAAATACACCTATCTCATC
Organism: Fidelibacterota bacterium; assembly: GCA_003645825.1. Taxonomy (GTDB): domain Bacteria; phylum Fidelibacterota; class UBA2242; order UBA2242; family B5-G15; genus B5-G15. The sequence goes on along the minus strand of QNCQ01000110.1, from coordinate 2,277 downwards.
CCCTTCTTCTAATTGATGACCATCCATAGTTGCAGAGTTTACCACAATAGCATACGGCAAACCTGTCGCACTCACAATGAATCTATTCGGTTCTGGTTCTTCTCTTCTGGCAATTACTTTCTTGGATAGTCCTTCTTCATATGGCGGAAAAGTAAAAGATATGGTTTCCGTTGCATTTGTGAAAACTTGATACCCGGAAAGTGGAACTAAGTTCTCAAGTGTATTTACCTCCATATCTGGAATCCAAACACCACCTTCCTCATCCTGCACAATTTCAATTTGGTCGGCAATTTCATAGAAAGCCTCAGTTACGGGCATAGGTTCATCATTAAGATATGCAATGAAATTAAACTGTTTACTGTGTAAAGTAATTGGATAATCTTCTGGATTTATAGAAAGGCCTGTTATGGTTAAAGTCTGGTCATTGCCTTCAATAAATACATAATACCCTTCAGTTATATCAATATCTCCTATTGTGTTAATATTGTATTCTGGAATATAAGCAGCACCGTTATCTTCGTAAACAATCTTCAACCCTTTTAGGCTTCTAAATAAATCAGATGCATTAGAATTATTTGGATATAAATACGTGGAGATTAGATTGAATTTATTAGCTGCTAAGGAAATCTCAGCTACACGGTACATTGTCCCTTTCAATGAAACTTTTGAGAATCCTCCCGTCATAAAAGTACCATTACCAACCTTAAAGTTGATAGAGTAAAGAGTTGCAAACCGAGCTCTATCATATCTGTATAGTTTTATGGTAATGGAATCACCATCCACATATCCAGGCGAGCTGCCATCGTTACCAAAGCACTGGATAACCATGGGCAAAACGCCATTAAACCCTCCTGCGCCTACACAAATATCACCATCGTAGATTCCCATTTCATCTCCGGTAACCAGTGGATTACTGTCTATCTCCACTGAATCTACTATCAGGTAAAAAACTTTGGTGGTAGTATCGACAGGAGTGAACTTGGTAGGCTCAAGGTTTGAATAATTTCCAACAACATTCAAAACCCACACAGAATCAGACGGGTTCGTCCGATCTTTACCGATTATAGGAATCGGGTAGATGAAAATTCCAAGTGTATCGGAAGAAACAGTGTCTTTGATTGTTAAACTGGATGATGGTGGTATACTTCCTTCAGTCTGGCTGATCCTGGTATGAAAAATTTTAAAATCGTAGTCCTTCGTCCCAATATTATTGATTGTAAACTCTTTTACAATCTCTTCTCCAGGTTGCTGATATACAATGATGTACTTTGGCAAAATCTCTATTTTCGCTTCACCCGGTTTTGCGGAAACCAGTCTAGAACGATGACTAATCTTATTAGGATAGACTGCTGCAGCACAGAAATCATAGCTCACATTGTTTGTTAGATCAGAAACCACAGCAAATTTTTCAGTCGTTTGTTCTAATGCAATCCACTCTGTCTCTGAAGATAATTTGTAGTATGGAACAAATCCCTGTAAGGAATCCGTTTCTATAATTTCCCATGAAAACTTTACCCAACCATTCCCACTACTATCAGCAACAAGATTCTGAGGAGCGTATCCATGATTAAAAGAGAATGCCCCAATATCAGCAACCGTGCCATCCAGATCAAGGGAATCTATATCTCCAGCATTTATACAGGGTGAACCAGGTTTAAGATGATAATCGCTACTGTCTGGATTTACAAATAAAGGATCAGCATATATGTTTCCATAAATATCCGATGGGAATGCATTTAGATTTACAGTAACTATTTGGCCAATTACCTGAGGTAATGAGGAGCCTGTAAAATTATTTGTATTATTATAGAATAATGAAGTCTGGACATGATTCTCGCTTTCTGCGGAAAGACCATTTAAAAATCCATAAATTATGCAACTGTTGGTTTTTACTATTGAATTCGAAGTAGTGATGAGTCCTGTACCGCTCCCATTTCCTATTATGCTATTCTGATATAATGTTACATTGGAATTGTATTCAAATTTTAATCCATCTCCATAAACTTTTATTAGGCAATGTTTAATATAACCACCCGTACTATTACCATAGATGCCTTTGCAACAATTTTCTATTGTAACATTAGAAACCTCAATCTTCCCCCCGGTTGAGTAAATTGCTTCGTAGCTATTGTTTCTATCAGGTGCTTTGATTGTACAATTTTTGATTTTCCAGTTAGAACCATAGTATCCCCTAGTAGAATTTCCAAGAATCAATGTATCGTTTTCACTTATATTATTACTTCCATAATACGCAGACCAATCTGCATCGCCCCAGTT
>QNCQ01000109.1 GCA_003645825.1 Fidelibacterota bacterium | reverse complement strand
GGGGAAATTATTTAATAATGTTCCAGTTCATGATCTTCAATCTAATTCTGTTATTCGAGAATGGCTCGTAATTGGTCCGTTTCCAAATCCGACTATGGATGAGCCTATGCCTGATGGTAGTTATCAGTATGGGTATTATACGGATTTTCTTTCACAAGTGGGTGGGGAAACAACAACTGAAATTTCGCCTGATGTAGAGATTAGATTTAAGAATGAAAAATATGATATAAGTGGTATAAGACCATTCAAGATTAAGGCGTCAAAAAGTGGAATTGTAAGTTTAGATAGCGCTTTTGACTATTTAGATTATAAGGCGGCATATGCTTATTGTTGTATTCACGCAAACAAATCACAGAAGGCATACTTCTTACTTGGATCGGGTGATGCGGTTAAAGTTTGGATTAATGGGAAGTTGGTACATTCCGTTGATGTCGGAAGATCAATTACCCCGGATGAGGATTTTTTTAGGGCTGACTTGAAGAAAGGATTGAATTTTATTTTGGTGAAAGTTACCGATTATGTGAGAGATTGGGGTTTCATTATTAAAGCGCTGGATGAGAAAGGCTTTGAACAATATGGATCGAAGATAAGGGCTAAAAGAGATTTATGTGAGTTCTTAAATACTACCCTAATTCCTGTTAAAGCAAATCCGTGGAATTATTACTTTACTCCAGGTGAATTCCCTGAGCTGAGGTGGGAAAGACCTTATTTGACAGAAAAAGTTATGGGGAAGTTTTCTTTCACAGTTCGGTGGTTTAATGATCAACTAGAGGAAGTGACAAGAGCAGATAAACCGGGAAGATATGCTTTCTATGTTGAGGGGAAAACTACGGATGGTAGAGTGGTTAGAAGAGCAAAAACAATGTATTGTATGCCTGAGAATTGGATCGCATGGGGAGAAAGATTGAAAGCTAAGCTTGATTTCTTCCCTGTAAATTTCATCGATAAAAAGGTTATGGAGAAATATCAAGATCCTATTAGTGAATTCGTTGGCAGAGTTCTTCTTCTTTCTATTTTGAATCAGGATGAAGGGGCAAAGTTGATCTCCTATCTGGATGAAATTGGCCCGAATGACCCATTGAAAGACTTTACTATGAACCCTTTAATCAGGGATGAGGAATTTCATTTGGCCATAAAAAGAAAAATATTGGGAGTTGAAAACAAGTGGGAACCTTTGAGAATGCCCGTCACTATCAGTAAACCTGCTCCTGTGTTACATCCAGGGACTGAAGAAGAAGCCGGGTTCAAAAAAGGAACAGTTAAAGCACTGCGAAAAGTTTGCCAGGAATGGTATAATGAAAGCGGGGAACCTTTTGTTATTTTGATTGCTAGAAACGGTATTGTTATTTTGCATGAAGCATTTGGGGAAAGACCAGATGGCCCACTAACTGTAGATACTCCCTCTGAGATTGCTAGTATTACTAAATTAATAACAGGACTTATGTTTGCGCAGTTTGTCGATCAAGGACTTATAGATATTGATGATCCTGTTGGAAAGTTTTTGCCTGATTTCCCTGTGGAAGGGGAAAAGGCGATAACTTTAAGGCATTGTTTTACTCATACAAGTGGATTGTGGAGTCATGAAGAGTGGGGTGGTGTGCACAATCCATGGCTGGATAACGCTATATCGAATCTATTGCCTATATTAGAAGTGGGGAAAAGACATGAATATAATGGTATGGGATACGATCTTGCTGGGAAAGTAATGGAAATTGTAAGTGGGAAAAGCATTTTTAGATTACTAAAGGAAAATTTCTTTGATCCGTTGGGTTTGAAGCACACTGTATTAGAAGAGGATTTAGCATTTGGATGTCATACTACTGCTAAGGAATTAGCTATGTTCGGGCAGTTGATATTAAATAAGGGAGCCTATGGGAACAAAAGATTTTTTAGCGAGGAGACATTTTATAAGTTGTTGCCACAGCCATTAGATAAGTTTTACCCCGATATTCATGGTATCAGCTGGGGTATTGGAATTACCGAGATGACTCAAAAGCATCCGCTGGCTGGGAAGAACGGTAATCCGGAAGATTTAACTGTACTAAGTAAACACACATATGGTCATGGTTCTGCAACAGCGGCAATTTTGCGAGTAGATATGGATAATGGCATTGTGATATCCCAAACTCGCAGGAGAAGTGGAATGCACTATGATAAATACCTTGTGAAATTGTTGCTAACCATAGAAAATGGTCTGAAAGAGGTAAAGAAGTAGATTCTAAGCAATAAAGACTGTGGGAATAAATGTCTTATCAATGAAGTTACATGTAGAAGAAAGAGAGTATAATATAAGCTAAAGTGAGGTGTTAAATGTTTAGGATTATTTTTGTATTACTATCGGCTATTTTATCTGTTTGCGGGTTTAGTAACAATAATTTGGGTGATATTCCAATTTGTGTACCTGATGACGAAGGTTTTATAAATGAGTGGATTGTTGTTGGGCCGTTCCCTAGCCCTCAAGTAGAAAAGGAATTGCCAGATGGTAGTTATCACCTTGGTTTTTATAAAGATTATCTTAAAAGTATAGGGGGAGAAGAGAAGTCAATTATCCAGGATGGAACAGTAATTAAATATAAAGACGAAAACGGAAGATATGTTTCAGTTAAAGCAAAGAAGGTGGTTGCTTCAAAATCGGGTATTGTGGATTTGGATGCAATGTTTGGCCATCCAGATAATGTAATGGCGTATGCTTTCTGTTACATTAGGTCTAAAGAAGATCAAGATGTTTGGTTTTTACTGGGTTCAGATGATGGTGTAAAGGTTTGGGTAAATGGAAAGTTGGTGCATAGTAACTATGTGGGTAGAGGATTAGTTTTGGACCAGGATAAGTTTAAGGTGAGATTACATAAGGGTAAAAATACAGTTCTTGTAAAAGTCATTGATATGGTAAGGGAATGGGGTTTTGCATTGAGGGTACTTGATGAGAAGGCATACGCTAAAGTGAGAAAAGCTCAACTTGAAAGGGAACGTCTCATTGATAGTAAATTACCAAAGGAAGAGCTTTTATGGCCGAACGGAATTGAAAATAATCCCATAAAATATGAGAAACAAAATGTTGTGAAATATGGCTCTTGGCATCCGGATGCACCTTTGCCTATATCTCGTGGCTATAGCAATGTTTCTGTTCCAACTTACTTTATACATGAAGCACTTCCTGAGAAAAGTGCCGGAGTAGCGGTAGTAATTCTACCGGGGGGTGGTTATAATGATGTGTGGCTTGATACTGAGGGGCATAATATTGCTTTAGTTTTTGCCAAAAAAGGTATTACCTCTCTTGTACTAAAATACAGAAAAAATACCATTGGAAAAGATGGGAAACGGCCATTGCCTATGGATAAATATTTGCCCATAGTTGTTGATGATGCAAAGCAGGCGATATATATTTTGCGTAGCCGGGCAAAGGAGCTAAATATCGACCCAGATAAAGTTGGTATTGGTGGGTTTTCGGCAGGTGGTCATTTAGCATTGTCAGTTTGTGTTTCCCCACATGATAGGGATAGAGAAAGATATCCAAATTTTGTTTTTTTTGATTTACCCATGGTTGTGGGAGGACTCAGAAGAACAAGTAATGAAGGCTAAGAATTTACCCCCAATGTTTATAGTCAATGGGCAGGAAGATACTGATACTCCAGCTGAATTGTGTGCTCGATTCTATTCTACTCTGTGTAGAATTAAAGTACCAGCAGAATTACATATATATCTCAAGGGAACTCATGGATTTACTTTGGGTTTTCAGGGTCATTCTACTGTACACTGGACTGACAGTTTTGTTGATTGGTTGAAAGATATTAATATGATACAGGGGAAATAATAAAGAATACAACGTTTTTGGCTTGACTAAGTAAACAGGGTATTTTTATCTTCCGATAATTACGACAGAATTTCTATTGCATTACCCCTATATGGATTGTAATTTTCGATTGAAATAAGTAAAATAGCTTGTTTGATTGAAAATGGGAATGACTAAGGAGGGTTAGGAATGAGAATAGGCATATTGACTGGTGGAGGTGATGTCCCTGGATTGAATCCCGCGATAAGAGCTGTGACTTTGAGGGCTATTAAAGAAGGGCATGAGGTTATAGGTATTAGAAGAGGTTGGGCTGGACTTGTGGATATGGTAAGAGATAAGGATTATGATAATTCCAATAATTTTCAGGTTTTAGATGAAGGAATTGTTAATAAAGTAGGGCGCACGGGAGGAACTTTTTTGCATACATCTAGGACCAACCCCAGTCGTATACCAAAGGATGCTGTGCCTAATCATTTGAAAGATAAGTACAATGATGATGTAAACGATATTACCCCGGAAGTCTTGAAAAATCTGGAGTGGCTTGGACTTGATTATTTAATACCGATTGGCGGTGATGATACCCTCAGCTATGGGGTAAGATTGCATCAGGAGGGATTTAAAGTTATTGGTATTCCGAAGACAATGGATAATGATGTTCCTGGGACGGATTACTGTATAGGTTTTAGTACCTGTGTTACGAGGACTCTTGCTCTGACCCACAGCCTCAGGACGTCGGCTGGTTCGCATGAGAGGATACTGGTAATTGAGGTTTTTGGGAGATATGCTGGGTTTACGGCACTACTTCCTACCATGGCGGGTGCTGCGAATAGATGTGTTATACCTGAATATAAGTTTGATATTGAGCGTCTCACGAGGCTTCTTGTTGAGGATAGAAAGACCAATCCCAGTAGATATTCTGTGGTTCTGGTTTCTGAAGGTGCAATGTTTGAAGGTGGGGATATGGTCTTTATGGATGATGAAAAGGATATGTTTGGGCATAAGAAGCTTGGTGGTATAGGGGACGTGGTCGCACGCAGAATAAAGGAGCTGTCAGCGAAGTTCAACAATGGGAGAAGGATAAATGTCATAAGTCAGAAACTTGGATATCTTGTAAGGTGTGGTGATCCTGATGCGTTGGATTCGATGGTGCCCATGGCTTATGGTAATATTGCTTTTGATTTGATTCTCAGGGGGGAATCCGGTAGATTGGTGAGTCTGAGAAAGGGTAAGTATACTGATGTTCCCATAAGTATTGTAACAAGCAGAAAAAAGGTTGTGAATGTTGAAAAATATTATAATACAGAGAGATTGAGACCAAAGTATAAGAGTTTTGAGGGCAATCCAATGTTAATTGTTTCTGATGAAGATTGAGAATGGATAGTGTAGAGCAGTTTTTAAAGCCTGTAAAGGCTTATAAAGGAGAAGCTTTTTATAAAGTAAGGAATCTTGAAGGCGAGTTTATCTCGCCTTTTATTTTGTTGTGTGGAACCCCAAAACGATGGAGTGAGCTATGAGGAAGAAAATGGTAAGTATGGATGGGAACACTGCTGCTGCTCATGTGGCATATGCTTTGACAGAAGTAGCAGCGATTTATCCGATTACTCCGTCGTCGCCAATGGGTGAATTGGTCGACGAATGGTCTGCTCGGGGAAGGAAAAATATATTTGGCCAACCGGTAAAGGTTGTTGAGATGCAGAGCGAAGCTGGTGCATCTGGTGCTGTTCATGGTTCGCTGGCAGCAGGAGCTTTAACGACAACTTTTACTGCTTCTCAGGGTTTGTTGCTGATGATTCCCAATATGTTTAAGATTGCTGGCGAATTGTTGCCAGGTGTGTTTCATGTGTCTGCAAGGGTTGTTGCGACTCATGCACTTTCAATTTTTGGTGATCATTCTGACGTTATGGCAACTAGATCGACAGGATTCTGTCTTCTGGCGTCCGGGTCGGTTCAGGAAGTAATGGATCTGGGGCTTATTGCCCACCTCTCTGCAATAAAGTCGAGTTTGCCATTTCTACACTTTTTTGATGGTTTCCGTACCAGCCATGAAATTCAGAAAATTGAGACTATCGATTATGATCTGATAAAGAGTTTGGTTGATGAAGAAGATATTGAGAGATTTCGGGCGAGATCATTGAATCCTGAACATCCTCAACTGAGAGGTACAGCTCAGAATCCTGACATTTTCTTCCAGGTTGCAGAAGCAGCAAACAAATACTATGATGCTGTGCCAGGTATTGTGGAAAGCGTGATGGAAAAGGTTTCGAAGGCTATTGGTAGGGAATATCATCTTTTTGACTATGTTGGTGCTCCAGATGCAGAGCGTGTAATTGTAATGATGGGGTCGGGTGCGGAGACGGCTCATGAGGTGGTTGAGTATCTGACAGGAAAAGGGGAAAAGGTAGGTTTGATAAAAGTGAGACTCTATAGGCCGTTTTCGGCTGAGCATTTTATGAAGGTTTTACCCAAGACGGCTAAGAGGATTGCAGTGCTTGATAGGACCAGAGAACCGGGTGCTTTTGGAGAACCTCTTTATGAAGATGTTCTGTCAGTTTTCCAGAATCTCAAAGAAGATAGACTGGTTGTTGGTGGTAGATACGGTGTTGGACAAAAAGAGTTTAATCCTTCAATGGTAAAAGCCGTTTTTAACAACCTAAAGTTACCCG
>QNCQ01000108.1 GCA_003645825.1 Fidelibacterota bacterium | reverse complement strand
TGGTATAGGGACAGGTGGTATTAGAACGGGTATAATGGGTATTGCCTTTCTTGAAAGCCCGGGGAAATTTGATGATGGTATAGACAATGACGATGATGGTTTGATAGATGAACGGCGGGATAATCCTGCTGGAAATATAGTGGGGCCTTATGACGGAATAGCTGATCTTGATAAGTTTTTGAAATGGTATGGCCTTGATGAGGAAGACCTTCGGGAACACTATGAGGGAGATGAGGATCAAGATTGGATAGATGGAAACGATGAAAATCATAATGGTGTGTATGATGAGGAAGAATTTCCTGGAGATGATGTTGGTCTTGATGGTGTAGGTCCTGGTGAACTGAATTATACCGGTCCTGATCCCGATGGGTCAGAGTGTAATCATAAACCGGATTTTTTAGAGGGGTATGGATGTGAGCCTAATTTTAATGCAACTGATATTTCAGAATCCGATATGATAGGTTTAACATGTTTCAGAATGTATGATGAACCGCCTTTTGATCAAGCTCCTTTTGCGGCACAAGACAAAGAAACCTTTGAGGTATTGAGTGCCCACGAGTTGATCGAGTGGACAGGCGTTGTGGGAAATCTTTATACATTGTTTGGGACAGGAACTTTTACTCTGTATAAGGGAAGGACAGAAAGAATTTCTATGGCTATTTTACACTCGTTTGATGATCTGAGTGGTTTGCAATCGGCAGAACATGCGGCTCCATCGCTATTCCAGAAGAAACAAATTGTTCAGGGAATCTACGAGAGCGATTACAGATTTGCGCAACCTCCGAAAATGCCAACTCTTACTGCCATACCGGGAGATGGTAAAGTTATTCTTACATGGGATGATGTAGCAGATAGACTTACAAGGGAGCCATTACTCAGAGGGGTCAACGATTTTGAAGGATACAAATTATATAAGGCTACTGATAAGCACTTTCAGGATGCAGAGCTTATAACTGATATGTATGGAAGTAAAATTGGGAAGAAGCCGATTTTTCAGTGTGATTTGAAGGATGGGAAGAAAGGTGCCGCTGATTTTGTTGTGTTCAATGGTATCTGTTTCTACCTTGGTGATGACACTGGGATTCAGCACTACTTTGTTGATTACAATGTTGAAAATGGGAGAACTTACTACTATGGTTTGACAGCTTATGATTATGGTATAGATGGGGAAGAGGTGGATATTATGCCTTCGGAAAACAATCTTGTGATAGAGCTGGATGAAAGTGAAAATATTGTAGCTGTTGGGAGGAATGTACAGGTAGTCGTCCCGCGTAAGTCTGCAGCAGGTTATGTATCCCCATCGATTGACATAACTGAAGAAAAAACTTCTCTTGTTGGCACCGGGGAGATAACTCCGGAGGTGTTAAATGATGAGTTGGTGGACCCGGATGCTGAGTATATTGTCAAGTTTCTGATTGATACTTTGGGATACCTGAAGCCTGTTGAGGCTTTTAGGTCGAAATATGATTTGTCTTATGTAAACTACGGTTATTATGTGAAAAAAGGGGATTCAGTTATTTATAAAGAGAGCCCTGAGAAATTTTTCTCTAATAATATTCAATATTCATCGGCGGGCAGGTATTATTATCTGAATAAGGAGGTTGTATCGGATCCTTTTGATGGGTTACAGCTTCGTATAAGAAGTGTTTTAGAACCTGAGTTTGATTTTGAAAGGACAGGATGGATAAAGGGGAGTGCCCCGATTGTCGTTATGCCCTCTATGGAGGAATCCAGGTACTACCCATGGACGTATGATATAGTTTTTACAGGTGATGATTCATATGTTTCTAAAGTTTCTGCTACGAGGGGAATAAAGAATTTAGACGGGAAAGAGATTAATGAGAAGGCACTTCTTGGGCAAAAATTAAACTTTTATGTTCTTATAACAAGTTTCAAAAACGAAGAAGGTTTATATGATACACTTGACCTTGTAGTATATGATTTGAATGGTGACTCTGTGTACAGTGTAGAAGACGATGTAGTTCTTGCGGGACATACAATTGCTTTTGGTTCTAACGTATACTGGGTTGGTACTGTATTCTCGATAGATTTAAGAGAAGCATATAAACAGGGGAAGATACCTGTGAACGGGGATATATACCGGGTGGAGTTTAAAAGACCGTTTATTGAGGCTGATTCTTTAGTTTTTAGAGTAAAACCTGCTGTTAATGTTGATAAAAATAAGCTTAAAAATGATATGGAAAATATAAAAGTAGTTCCCAATCCTTATATTGCTACGAACGAAATGGAGCCTGCTGTATATAATCCGTTTCTTAATCAGCCCAGGAGATTGATGTTCACTAATATTCCGGCTAACTGTGTTATCAAAATCTTTACATCAAGTGGCGTACTCATTGACGAAATAAATGTGGAGAATGAGCCCAGTAATGGTATTGTTCACTGGGATATGTTAACCAGGGAAGGGCTCGAAATCGCTTCTGGCGTCTATATCTATTATGTGAGGTCAAAGGTAACTGGAGAAGTTAAGATGGGGAAATTTGCGGTGGTAAAGTGAGGATGAGGTGGAAAAAATGATTAAAAGATTATCTTTTCTGCTGGTTTTGATTTTTATGTTTTGGGCTTTAGCTCGGGCTCAGGTAACAGGGAAAATTTCGGGTGTTGTTACTAACGCGGAGACTGGAGAGCCTTTAGTGGGCGCTCAGGTTATGATAACCTCAAAGTGGGTTGATGATAGGGAAGTGAAACTTAGCTACATAATGGGAGCTGTTGCAGATAGGAGTGGTCGCTTTTTTATAATAAATGTTCCCCCGGGTTTTTATACTGTTAAGGTACAAATGATGGGTTTTGAGACTGTTGTATACAAAAAATTTCAGGTTTCTGTGAACAGAACTGCAGAGCTCAACGTAAAAATGAAGCCTACGGTTATAAAGGGAAAAACTATTGTAGTTAAAGCAGAAAGAATTGAGATTAAAAAGGATCAAACAAGTTCAATAAGGAATGTATCATCAAAGACCATAGAGAAGCTGCCTGTGGAAAGCGTAGATCAGGTGGTTTCGATGCAGCCAGGTGTTGTTGTGGGGCATTTTAGAGGTGGAAGATCGGGTGAAGTTCTTTATTTACTGGATGGGATACAGGTTAATGAGTCTTTTGGGTATGGTAAGGCACTTGATGTTAATCCGGATGTAGTTGAAGAGGTTGAGGTTATAACCGGGACTTTTAATGCGGAATATGGTCGGGCAATGAGCGGGGTGGTGAATGTTGTAACCAAGGAAGGAGGAAATAGTTTTAGAGGTATGCTCTCTTTGAATGCTGGTAATTACGTAACTACTCATGATAATATATTCATTGGATTAAAGCCACTTGAGATAAGGGCCAAAGATCTTTATTTCTCTTTATCAGGTCCATTACGCAGGAATAGATTATTTTTCTTTGTCAACGGTCAGCTACGCAGCAATCTTGGGCATTTGAATGGCATATATAGATTTAATGTTGATGATTATAGTGATTTTCATGGGGATTCTACGGAGTGGTACAGTGAACATACCGGTACAGGGGAATATGTTCCGATGGACTGGAGTGAAAATACGAGGATATTTGGGAAAATAAGTTGGAAAGCTGGTTCTCGAACAAAAATATCTCTAATATCAAATTATGGAAGGAGCAGGTATCAGTATTATGATCACTCTTTCAAATACAATCCCTATGGAAGGGCTACAGATCATAGCAATTCTCAGATGCTCGCATTGCTTTTAAACCAGTCTTTGAGTAGTTCAATGTTTCATGAATTTAAAGTATCGTGGATGAGAACTTATTTCGGTAGTTATGTTTATAAGGACCCAACGGATAAAAGGTATGTTCATGATGGGTACATGCGAAGTTTTGGGTGTGGATTTTACACTGGGGGACAGCAAAAACACCACGTAGAGAGAGTAACAAAAGATTTTAGTGTGAAGTATGATTTAACCAAACAGCTTAATACCAATCACTGTTTCAAAACGGGATTCCTCTATACTTCGCATTATCTATACAATAGCAGCAAAACGGTAAGAAACAAGTATGAGGGTAGTGATATAGCGAATTACTTTTATTATGACTCTACAAAGGGTGAGGTAGTTTTTCCATATTACGAGCCAGTGATTCTTCCAGATTCCACTCTTTATTCGGATATCTACACAAAAAGACCTTTTGAATTTTCCTGGTATATTCAGGATAAGATGGAATTCGAAGAGATGGTTATAAATGCCGGAGTGAGGTTTGATTATTTTGATCCTAATACGGTTTATCCTTCTCAGTGGAGAAACCCTGCCAATCAGCTTTATTTTGAGGATCCTGAGAAAATGAGCAAGTTTATTAAGGCTGACCCTAAGTATCAGTTAAGCCCCCGTATTGGTATCTCATATAGGCTTGGGAGGGCTGCTCTTCTGCACTTTTCCTACGGGCATTTCTTCCAGATGCCGCCACTGTATTCCGTGTATCAAAATCACGACTTTGTTGTCCCTCCCTACGACTTTGCTACGGTGATGGGTAATCCTCAGATAAGAGCCCAGAAGACTGTTCAGTATGAGATTGGATTGTGGCAGGAATTAACTGCCAACATGAATCTGGAAGTGGTGGTTTTTTACAGAGATATTTATGACCTATTGAGTACAAAGGTTATTACGACTTTTAATCAAATAAGGTATGGATTGTATACAAACAAGGACTATGGCAATGCGAGGGGTTTGGAATTAAAATATGATTTTGAGTATGGTAAACTTCTTGTCTCTGCCTCGTATACATTTATGTATACCCGGGGTAATGCTGATTCCCCCACTTTTAGTTTTGATAGAGCGGGTAATAATATGGATCCAGTGAATAAGTTTATACCAATGTCATGGGATCAGAGGCATACAGTTAATATTGCTGTTAGTTATTCTTCACAAAACGCTGGTTCGACTGTACGTGTAAGGTATGATTCTGGAACTCCTTACACGTGGACTCCGATTCCAGAAAACCCGCTTTCAAGTATAAATATACTTCCTAACAATGATTACATGCCTTACAGAGTGAATGTTGATCTAAATGCGTATTATAATTTCATCAGGGGCAACAGATTTTGCGTGGGAGTTAAACTGCTTATCTACAATCTTCTGGATAGGTTAAACGAGGTGTGGGTGTATGGAACTACGGGGAGAGCTTACACTGTTATAGCAAGGGAGAATGAGATAGAGAATCATAAGAGTAACTTCAATGATTATTGGGATAGAATCAAGAATCCTGCTATGTTTTCCGCACCAAGGTTTGTAAAGTTAGGTATTGAGGTAAAGTTTTATTAAGTAAGAAGGGGAGAAATAGATGAGAAGGTTGGACAGAGTGCTTTTTCTTTTGTTTTTATCAATTTCTGGCATAGTGGGTGCTCAGAAGCCAATGAGAGTGGGGACAACAACAGCGAACTTTCTGGAATATGGGTATGGCTCTGCTGCGTGTGCTATGGGTGATGCTTATGTGAGTATGACCGGAGATGTATCCTGTGTGTACTGGAATCCTGCTGGGCTTGGGTATTTGGAGAGAGGAGAAGCTTTGTTTTCCTATCAGCCATGGATTGTAGGGATAAAAACCTCTTTTGTATCTGTAGGGATTCCGCTTCAGAGAATAGGAGCTTTTGCTTTTAATGTTATAAGTGTGAACTATGGAGAAATGGACGTTACTACCGTGTCCAGACCAGAAGGCACGGGCGAGAAATTTTCTCCTTCAGATGTAGCAGTTTCTATTAGTTATGCTAGAAAGATAACAAATTGGTTTGCCTTTGGGTCGAGTTTTAAATATATAGCTTCTAATATACTTCATATGAAGGCTTCAGCTATGGCTGTTGATTTAGGAGTTATTATAAATACAGGGTTTTATTCTGTGACGGGGAGAAAAGAAGATGGTTTAAATATAGGAATGAGTATATCAAATTTTGGAACAAAAATGAGGTACGATGGAATTGATCTACTAAGGCTTATAGATATTCTTAAAGATGAGGAAGGTAATTATGCGAATGTGAAGGGTAAATTTGCGCTGGAGGCGTGGGAGTTACCAGTAATTTTTAGATTGGGGATTTCAGCAAAACCGATAATTAATAGATTAGGTGAGATAGTCCTTTCCGTGGATGCTATTCATCCCAACAATAATTGTGAATATGTTAATATGGGGGTTCAGTACAGCTTCCGTTTTTCTACTACTGGGACATTATATTTGAGAGCAGGATATAAAGCTTTGTTTATGGAAAACTCTCAATATAGTATGTCTTATGGCGGAGGCATAAAGTTAAATTTTCTTGGGAATAGAGAATTTAGGATAAATTATTCTTTCAGAGATATAGGAATTCTTGGAAATACTTCAACTTATGAAATGATCATATCATTTTGATGTTTATGGAAAAAGTGCTCTTGAAGAGAAAACTTATAATAGCTTTTGCATTCGTTGGTGTTTTTTCTTTGCTATTGCTATTGCTATTTTACAGGAAACCGGTGCAGCTGGAAGAGGTCATACTTGCGAAGGTAGCCGATAGGGACATCTC
>QNCQ01000107.1 GCA_003645825.1 Fidelibacterota bacterium | reverse complement strand
GAAGACGGCAGATTGTGTTCCTTTACTATTTTATGACAGAGTGACCGGGGTAATTGCGGCGATTCATGCTGGTTGGCGGGGGCTTGCCAGGGGGATAATAGAGAGTGCTTTTAAAGAAATGAATGTTCTTTTTGGTGTAAAGGCAAGGGATGTGGTAGTTGCTGTTGGCCCTTTCATCAGAAGTTGTTGTTACCGGATAGGGGATGAAGTTGGGGAATTTTTTATGGAAGACGAAATTGTAAGGAGAAATGGGAGTTTATTTCTCGATATGGAAAAAAGCGTATTGAATAGATTGATTGGAGCGGGGGTTGAGGACAGTAATATTGGAGTTATCCAACTTTGTACCTTTTGTGAAGATGATATGTTTCATTCTTACAGGCGGGAGGGAGAGGCTGCTGGGAGGATGTATTCTTTGATAGTAAAAAGATAATCAAATAGATAGGTGGAGTATGACTCTAAAGGAAAGGTTACAGAAAGAGCTTGTGGAAGCGATGAGAGCCAGAGATACGTTAAAAGTTGATGTTATTAGATTATTAAGGAATAGCATTCGTCAGAAAGAGATTGAACTTAAGAAAGAGCTGTCGGATGATGATGTAATAAAGATTTTAAGCAATGCGGCTAAACAGAGAAGAGAGTCCATAAAGGCATACGAAGCAGGTAAAAGGGAAGACCTGGTGGAGAGAGAAAAAAGGGAGCTGGATATAATTGAATCTTATCTTCCTGAGAAGCTTCCTCAAGAGGAGCTGATCAAGATTGTGGAGGATGTAATCAAGGAGGTTGGAGCCAGTAGTTTGCGTGACCTTGGTAAGGTGATGCCGAAGGTTATGGCAAAGGTGAAAGGTAGGGCTGATGGTTCTGAAGTGCAGGCTATAGTACGTTCTAAGCTTGTGGGCTAAGAGGTTTTTATGAACAGTCTGTTTGACTTTTTGACTCTTCTTGTAATAGGGTTTCTTGCTTTGCGAGGTCTTAGGAAAGGTTTTATCGATGAGGCTATTAAAGTTGTATCTCTTGGAGTATCAATTGTTTTTAGTATAAAGTACCACGGAATTGGGCTTTCCATAATGAAGAATTTCTTCCCTGTTTCGGAAGGCTTGCAAGTTGTGCTGGGGTTCTTAATAGTTTTTATTGGAATATATCTCACGTTTCAGGTTTTGGGTTCAATTTTAAAGGGGCTGGTAAGAATGCTGAAACTTGTTTGGGTGGACAAGACTCTGGGGCTTGGTTTTGGTGCTGTTAAGGGGCTGATAGTAATGTGTCTTGTGGTTTGGTTTGTGTCGGTCTTTCCTGAATTGAAACTTGAAGATGGATTGAAAAAGAAATCTGTATTGTACCCTGTTCTTGAGCAGGTTAAAGATGATGTTTCGCATTTGTTTCATTTAGAGGGCAATTTGACCGAGATAGGGGACAGCCTTCGAGAAATCTTTGGACTGCGTGGTTTGGGTTCAGGGTAGAGTTATGGAGTTGGAAAAAGTTTACGAGTGCTTGGAGTTTGATAGGGTACTTTCCTTTATTGCGGACGAGGCCGTTTCAGAAGCGGGGAAAAAGCGAGTAAAGGAGATAAGACCATTTACTAATCCAGTGGAAGTGTATTCTACGCAGGATAAAATTCGGGCGGTTATGTCAATTATTGAAAGTGGAAAAAGTTTTCCTCTGAGTACTTTTGAAGATGTTAGGAGAGAGATCATAAAGGGTAAGGTTGAAGAATCATATTACGATATTAGAACTTTGAATGAGATAAGAAATATACTTGGTATATGTGGTGATATAAAATCTTTCTGGAGAGATAATAAGAGTGTGTTGAAACCGTTGCATTTCATGTTGGGGCAGCTTGATCCTCTGTATTCTGTGGCGTCGAAAATAAACAGAGTGATTGGTAAGGACCTTACAATTGTAAGTTCTGCTAGTAGCAAGTTGAGTCAAATTCGGGCGAAGATGAAGCAGCTAGTGGAATTGATGCACACAAAAATAGAAAGGATAATGAAAGAAGCTGCTGAGGAGGGCTGGCTTCAGGAGGAAAATCCTACAATAAGGGATGGAAGATTGGTTGTTCCACTTAGAACCGAGTTCAAACGTAAGGTGAAAGGCATAATACATGGTCAATCGGCTACAGGACAGACAACGTACGTGGAGCCCATAGAAATTGTTGATATAAATAATAGGTTAATGGAGCTCGAAGAAGAAGAGAAAGAAGAGATAAGACGGATTCTTAAAAATTTGACTAGAATGGTAAGGCCTCATATCGAAGTGCTACTTGATAATATCTCCATTCTGGTGGAACTTGACTGTATAAATGCGTGTGCGAGGTATGCAGTTAAGAATGGTTTTTCTGTCCCAACTGTGAAAGAAGGAGATAGGGCTTTTCGCCTTTTGGGTGCCAAACATCCAGTTTTGATGTGCTTGAAGGAAGTTGTTCCGCTTGATTTTTCCGTTTCCCGTAATGTGGAAGCTGTTATTATAACAGGGCCTAATGCTGGTGGGAAGACTGTTGCCATGAAGACAGTGGGCTTGCTGGTTTTGATGGCTATGTGTGGGTTGCCCATACCAGCGGAGGGAGAAGTTCAGGTTCCTTTTTTCGATGATTTTCTTGTTGATATAGGAGATCAACAGTCGATTGAAGATGATCTTTCAACTTTCACATCTCACATGAAGAATCTGAAGGAGTTTGTGGAAAATGCGGATGAGAAGAGCCTTGTTCTCATTGATGAGCTGGGAACGGGTACTGATCCTGTTGAAGGAGCTGCTCTTGGTAGAGCTATAGTTGAAAAACTTATAGAAAAAGGAGCCTTTACCATAGTTACAACCCATCATAATGCTTTAAAGTCTTTTGCTCAGGAGAATCCGAAAGTTATAAACGCGGGGATGGAATTTTCTCCCGATGAGCTTGTTCCTACTTACAGGTTGAGGATTGGAGTACCGGGCAATAGTTATGCTCTTGAGATATCCAGTAGACTTGGGGTTCCTGAGGACATTATTGCGAGAGCCAGAGAGTACATAGGCAAAGGTGCAATTGAATATGAGAGAGCGCTTCTTGAAGTTGAGCGATTGAGGAGGAAGCTTGAGATAGAAAAGGGCGAGGTAGAGAATGCTAAAAAGACTCTGGACAAGATAGTTGAAGACTACCAGAGGAGGTTGGATAGGATAAAGGAGAAGGAAAAAAAATTCGAGAAAGAGCTCTCTCTGAGATTAAAGAGGATTGTAGACGATTATAGAAGGCAGATAGAGAGGGTAATAAAGGAGATCAGAGAGAAAGAGGCCTCAAAGGCTGTTATCAAGAAGGCACATCGAGTTCTTGAGAATGTTGAAAAAGAGCTGGATGCGAGAAGAGAAGAGAACATTAAGGTTGTCAGTAAGCAGGTCTCACCGGGAAGTTTTGTAAAGATAAAAGAGCTTGATCTTGTGGGAAAGGTGGAAGATTTGAATGACAGGTCTGGGAAAGCATCAGTGATAGTGGGCGGGAAAACCCTGAAGGTAGGAATTGAAGAGGTGGAACCGGTTGAAGTTGGAGAAGAGGCGGAAGCCACTGTTGTTTCTACCGGAGGATATTCCTATCAAATTTCTGATGAAGGTGGGTCAACGATCCTGAATATAAGGGGTAAGCGGGTAGACGAGGCAGAGGAGGAAGTTTTTAAGTTTATTGATAGAGCGATATTAAAAGGCTTGCGAAGGGTGGAAATAGTTCATGGTAAGGGGACGGGTGCTTTGCAGAGAATGGTCTGGAACCTTCTCAAGGATATAAATGGAGTTAAAAACTACTACTTCGATGATTTTGATAGGGGTGGTACAGGTGTAACAATAGTTGAGCTTGAGTAATGCCGAAGATTCCCAAGCATATAATTGATCAGGTAAGGGAGAAAGCTGATATTCTTGAAGTTGTCTCCGAGGTAGTTCAGTTAAAGAAGCGAGGAAAGAATTACTTTGCTCTTTGCCCTTTTCATCATGAGAAGACCCCTTCTTTCAGTGTTAATCCTGAGATGGGGATATATCATTGCTTTGGGTGCGGAAGAGGTGGTAATGTTATTACTTTTGTGATGGAATATGAGAAAATTGATTTTGTGGAAGCGGTGAAGAGGCTTGCTGATAGATATGGAATCAGGATTGAATATGAAAGTGGACATTCTGGAAAAGGTAGTGAGATTGGATTGATTTATGAGTTGCATGATATAGCGCTCAACTATTACGAGAGAAGCATTTTCAAGGATGAGGGCAAGAAGGCTCTTGAGTATCTTTATTCTCGCGGATTTGACGAGAGCGTAGTAAGGAAATTCAGGTTAGGGTATGCTCCTGACAGGTGGGATGGGCTTTTTTCGATACTTGATTTGGCAAAGTTTACGCCGGCGATCCTTAAGAAGTCCGGTCTGTTCATTTTAAATGATAAAGGCATCTTCTACGATCGATTTAGAAACAGAGTAATGTTTCCGATTTACAATCTCAGTGGTCGTGTGGTTGCCTTTGCAGGAAGGGCGCTTGCCCCGGAAGCCGAAGCTAAGTATATGAACTCTCCCGAGACTCCTGTCTATTTTAAAAGTAGAACACTCTTTGGTCTGAACTGGTCGAAGGATGCAATAAGGAAGCTGGAATTTGCAATAGTTGTGGAGGGGTATACTGATTTCATTAGGGTTTTTGAATCCGGGTACAGGAATGTAGTTGCTGTTTCCGGGACTGCTTTTAACGAGAATCATGCGAGGGTGCTCAGGAGATTTACCAGTAAGGTTGTTTTGTGTTATGATAGTGATGAAGCAGGTAAGAAAGCTGCTGAGAGAGCGGGATATTTTCTTTTGCGCGAAGAGTTTGATGTGAAAGTTGTTGAACTCCCTGAAGGAGAAGATCCAGATAGTTTTATTAAAAGCTCCGGGAAAGATAGTTTTGGTGAGGTGTTAAGCAGAGCCCGGTCATTTTTTACCTATGTGTCAGATAGGATAAACAAGAAGGGACTTTCTCCTGGGGATCGTGCGAGAGCGATTGAGGAGCTGGCTCGTGAGATAGCAGTTATCAAGAATCCTGTATTCAAGGATATTGTGTTAAAGCAGTTTGCTGAAAATTTAAGAATTGCGCCGGATGCTCTTTTTAAGCTGGTGGAAAGCTTCCCCGGGACAGACAAAGAGAAGGTAAGTAAATTGATTTCAGGGAAGCAGATATTTCGTACGGCTCGTGAAAAGGCGGAGTATGAATTGATAAAGTTGATGATTTATAGATCCGGTCAAGAGGTTGATTTTATCTTCGAGTTTTTGAATGAAGAAAGTTTCAAGAATAAAATTTTATCCAGAGTGTTTGCTATTATTTCGGAGTCCATTAAAGCGGGGAGACTCTTTAAGCCTTCTGAGCTTTATAATTATGACTGGGCTGATGACGAAAGAGCTTTTGTTTCTGAATTGGTACAGGATGCAATTGATCTGGGAAAAGAGTCCGATAGAAAGGATCTGAAAGCTTTTGGGAAATTGGTGGAGGGGGTGACTGTTTCTAAGATACCTGATGAGAAAGATTTGAGGGCTCTTGCTGTGGATTGTATAATAAATATTTTGAGCGAAAAATATGATGAGAGAATTGGAGTTTTGAGAAGCAAGATAAAGGAAGTTGAGTCAAAAGGGGGACTGCCTGTAGATCTTCTAAAGGAACTCAATCAGGTTCGGAAGGAAAGAAAAGAATTTGAGTCCAGGATAAGGTCATATTTGTCAGGGGAGGATGAAAGTTAATAGGTTGTGGATCGTTCTTTTCTTTGTACTTTTGTCTGGTGGTTGGGAAGCTTGTAGTTTTTTTGAGGGTGAAGCGGAGATAAATTCAATTTATTTTGATGGGGATTTTCATCTTGTGGTCGAGGCTGATTCGCTTCTTGGGGAAGCTTTTAGTGGTGACTTTGCTGTTGAAATGTGGATTATGGGAGATACTGTAAAAACCCTCTTTGATAGGCCTATTGTTTCGCTATCCGGAGGAGGAGAGGAACTGTTTGGTGTGTATGAGTCCTGGAAAGATTCGTCCGTGATGTTTGTTTCCGCACGGGGAGATACAACGTTTTTCTCCGTCCTTGGGGGTGATTACAGGGGAGTAAACTTTTACTATGTCTGTGTTACCCGGCTTTATGACGTTTTATATGTTAGCGTAAATGGTTCTCCTGTTGGGAGAATGAATTTACTGAGAAAAGGCTTCTCTGTGGATGGGGTTTACATAGGTGGTAACAATTCTGGAAATAGATGGCATGGTTATCTGGATGAGTTTCGAATATGGAAATGCTATAAATCTCCTTCATTTGTAAGCTTTCATTATAAAAACCCTGATAAGCTCTGCATCCACTATGCGGAGGATTGCCTTGATGATCTGGTGGTGCTGTTTAGATTTAACAAGTCGCGAAGTGATAAAATACCGGACGAAGCAAACTTTAATCTTTATGCCAGAATCAGTGGAAATATCTCGGGGGATAACTGGACAGATAAGGGGGTAGATTAACACCCCATTTTCCGTTTTATTCTTTTCAGCCTGTGTTCAAGGGAGGCAATTTCTTTCACCTTATGTGG
>QNCQ01000106.1 GCA_003645825.1 Fidelibacterota bacterium | reverse complement strand
TGGACACACCACCCAGGAGTGGACTCAGGAAGTATATTGCCATCGCAAGAAGAATAAAACCAAAGAACATCCTTACACCCGTCATCCACCTACCTGAACGCGGCAAGCTTGATATCTTACTCGAGAAAAACGCCAGAATCATGAAGGGAATGCCCAAACCCATCGAAAGGGCAAAAAACATCAAAAAGCCAATGAAGGGATTTCCTGTGGTTGCCACATACGTTAGAAGCCCTATAACAAAAGGGCCTATACAGGGTGCAGCCACTATTCCCATAGTCAGACCCATCAATAGTGCACCTAAATATCCCTCACCTATATTACCACCTAACCTCATCAGAGCAGCCGGAGGTTGAATCTCATACAGGCCAAACATGCTGAGCGCCAGAACAACCATTATCAATGCAATTAATACCAGGACCACAGGGTTTGTAAGAAAGCCTCCAAGCATACCTCCCGTCAAAGCTGCCACGCTGCCAAGAATTGAATTTACAGTGGCCATCCCAAGCACATATAGGAAAGCCATGAACATCTTTTTACCCTTCCTGCTTGCAGCCTGCCCCCCAAAATAGCCAATGGTTATGGGAATGAGCGGGTAAACACACGGAGTTAGATTTAGACCAAGCCCCCCAACGAAAACCAGTAAAAGACTGAGCAACAATCCCTTTTCAAAAATAGCATTGCCCAATTGACTTTTCTCGTTTTCTCCCTTTTCTATTGTTCCTGACACATGAAAAAGCTGATTGTTTATAAACTTTTTATCACTCTCTGAGGACAAAAGAGGCAATTTTAGAGAAAACTTTACCTCTTCCGGTGGGCTGCAAACCTGGTCATTACAACCCTGATAACTTAACACCCCCGATATCAAAAGGTCAGTGCTCACGTCTTCAGCAACCTTTCCTGTAACGTAGATAACCACGGTCCCTTCATACACCTGAAGAGGTTCTCCATAGAACGGAAGGGTAATCTGCTTTCCAGGAGGATATTTTATCCCTGTCACCCTGAAATACTTATTATCATCAACTCTTACCTCAGTGGGTATCAATACCTCACCGACCACACCTCTAGCATTTATATGCCACCCTTCCTCTATATGAGCAACCACTGCAAAACTTATCTCATCACCGGGAAGCACTCCATTAACCTCAGGATAGGTCTCAACAGTCACCAACTCTGCGTGCGCAAGATTCAACGCTATTACCGGCAAAATCAACAACAATCTCTTTAACATCTATTCCTCCACAATCTTCTCCAGAAACTTCTGTATTTTCTTAGTTGCTTTTTCAGTTCATTGACTTTCCCTTTTCCCTCATCAATCCCTTCTTGAATAAACTCCTCGTATCTCAAAAATTCACTCCAGTGAGCATCCTTTAAATCAGGATGGAAAACAAAATCAGCGTGTTTAACAAGTTCACCGGATAGGTATATTCCACGAACAGTTTCTGTCCTTGCTATTATATCTATAATACTAGGATTGACAAAGTTGTCAAGCTGAGTAACACTCACATCTACAGCAATCACAAAGTCTGCTCCCATTTCTTTTACAGCATACACAGGAACAGGCTCCGTAACCCCTCCATCAACCAAAGCCATCCCGCTCTCTAGCTCAGGCGGTATAATACCCGGTATAGAGGCACTTATCCGCACTGCTTTCCTTATATCTCCTTTTCTAAAAGCAACAGTTTTTCCTCTCGATAGATCAGTACTAACAGCAGCAAATGGGATTATGGTGTTTTCTATATCCCCCTCATCTATAAGGAAAGACAGAGCATAATCAAGACGTTCGCGCTTTATCAGACCTTTCCTTCTGGGAGAAAGTTCTATGGAAAACCTCTCTCGTAACCCCTTGTAAAGAAACTGAATAAATGAGAGGGTTTTTTCCCTCTTTGGAAAGAAGTATTTCACCCCCAATGCATCATAATCAGTGGATTGCAGAAACAGTTTCAATCTTTTTATAACACCTTCGGCATTGGGATTCTGTGCATACATAGCACCTATTATAGCCCCCATAGAGGTTCCGGCAATGTAATCTATCTTTATGCCCTCCTCTTCTAACACCTTAATCACCCCGATATGTGCAAGTCCTCTGGCACCACCTCCACCTAAAGCCAATCCTATCTTCATAGAAACCTCTATTTTTGATTTATTCTGTCTCTTTTGGTTACATAAACTTTTCTCATTACAACATCTTTAATAGGCCTGTTTCTTTCATCAGTTTTCACGCTTGCTATCTTCTCAACAACATCCATACCTTCTATCACCTTTCCAAAAACTGTATAACCTCCATCAAGGTGAGGAAGATTCCTAAGACATATATAGAACTGCGAGGCAGAAGACCTTTTCTCTGGATTTACACTGTCAGGCAAGCGAGCCGCACCAATGGCACCGTATACGTGTCTCATACCTATCTCCACAGGGATCGTATATCCAAGGCTCCCCGTACCATCATTCAGTGGGTCACCATCCCGAGAAAATATATCCCCTCCCTGTATGACAAAATCCGGAATAACCCTATGAAAGGTCGTCCCCTCATAAAAGCCAGCCCTTACCAGTTTCTTAAAATTCATGCAATGCAAAGGCGCCTGGTTTTCATATAAATCAATCACAATGTTTCCGAAGTCAGTTTCTATTACCACAATTTCATCGGGAAATACCGGCTCATCAGGCAAGTTTCTTACATTTTTAATTATTCTCGAAATCTCTTTATCCGAAAGGGTCTGGGCATACGCCAAACATATAGAAAAAGCTACAACAGCAACTGTAATGATTAATCTTTTCATATTTCACCTCAGGCCTTTAAAGTTCTATTAAAGCAGTGGGTAAGTCCTGGGACGCAATTTCTATTTTTATTTTATCGTTATGATTTGCTCCTTCAAAAAGCTCTCTCACAAGGGAAGGATCATTATTTGTCTCACTTAAATGACCGAGAACAAGGTACTCCAGGTTTCCACTGTCTCTGATTCTTGAGAAAAACGAAACCGCCTGATCATTTGAAAGATGTCCTACTCTGCTTTTTATCCTCCTAATTACATTCAGCGGATAAGGACCATTAAGAAGCATAAAAACATCATGGTTGCTCTCAAGCAACAGGAGATTCACATCTCTGATATGATATAGAAGCGACTCGATAGGAGAACCAATATCAGTCAAAACACCGATCGATTTACCATTTGAACTTACAACCAATCCTATAGGATCAGCAGCATCATGAGGGATATGGAAAGTTTTAACCAAAATATCACCAATCTTTATTGTATCGCCAGACTGAAAGGTAATAACCTCTACGTTATAAAACTTTTTCTGATTTATAGTTTCAAAAGTCTTTCTGGTCATATAGACAGATACCCTATATCGCCGTGCGAAAGGTGCCACCCCAGAGACATGGTCAGTATGCTCGTGAGTCAAAACTATTGCTTCAACTTCACGGGGGTCTATTCCCCTCAGGTTCATTCTATATACCAGCTGTTTTATACTAAATCCTTGATCTATGAGAATAGCAGTGGTAGAACTTTTTATAAGAGATGAATTTCCCTTGCTACCACTACCCAGATTACAGAAAATCATCTTTTACCTGTTCTCCCTCTAACCTCGAGAGGAACGTTCTGTTTACAAAGGGGACATTCTTCGGGTCTGTACACCGGAATATCAAGTTTTAATAGAGGGAAATATGGAATCCCAAAGTTAGCTCTCCCACCGCTCCTATCAATAAAAACCCCGATACCAACGATCATGCCTTCCTGCTTAACCACAAGATCTATAAGTTCATAAAGAGAGCTTCCCGTAGTAAGAACATCATCTACAATAAGAACCCTCTCTTTGGGATTTATTTTAAATCCCCTGCGGAAGGTCAGTCTATCATTTTCCCTCTCCGCAAAAATGCTCCTACAGGTAAGCAATCTTGCTACAACATGACTTATTATCACCCCCCCTGTTGCAGCTCCAACTACAAGGTGGGGTTTAGTTTCCTGAAAATGTTCTGCTATTGCTTTACAAAGCTTTTCAGTTAGCAAAGGATACTCGAGAACTCTGAATTTTTCAATGTAGGTATCACTATGCAATCCAGAAGTCAACAGGAAATGCCCCTTTAAAATCGCCCCGGTATCCTTTAAATAGTTCTCAAAAGCATTGTTTTTCATAGCTTTTCCACTTTTAGTAGATTTTTATAATAAATAGCTTTCTTCCTTATGTCTTCGATATTTCCAGTCTCTGGATACAATATTGCCCTTGACACATTTATTATCCCGGAAGCCCCTTTCTTGCATACATCTACTGCCACCTTTATACTCCCTCCCTGGGCACCAACACCAGGGATAAGAAACGGCAGCTCCGGAAACTTTCTTCTTAACAATCCAAGCTGTTCCGGTTTCGTTGCCCCAACCACAAGTCCGAGATTCTCTCTTACGTTCAGTTCTTTCACTGTCTCAGCAACTTTAATATACAAAGGTTCTCCCCCACCGTAGTTCTGCACCTCCATAGCCGATTCGTTCGAAGTTACACACAGCACAAAAGCACCTTTCCCCTCGTTCTCTACAAACGGTCCTATGGAATCCCTACCCAGATACGGGGATAAGGTAACAGCATCAAAATCCAGATTCTCAAGCAAAGTCTTAGCATAAAACCTTGCACTGTTACCAATATCCCCCCTTTTCCCATCAGCAATAACAATAGTCTCCAGCGGAATCATTTCCCTTAGCTTTTCAAGTACATCCCAGCCACGGCCACCCCAAACTTCAAAAAATGCAAGGTTGAACTTATACACGGGCACAAGATCAACTGTAAGGTTAATAACTGTTTTAACAAAATCAAATACTCCTCTGACATTCTTACTAAAATGGGAAGAAAACTTCCCAACATCAGGATCAAGTCCAATACATAAAAAGGTCGATTTATTTTCTACTGATCTTCTTAGCTTTTCGTTAAATTTCATAACACCTTAAAAAATACTTACTTTTAAAAACCGAAGCAAAGCTTTTAGGCTGTGTGGCAACGCAATAGAATTCTATTAAAATCAGTAAGCATAGATAAAGGTACCTCAGTCTAGTTTTCTTTTTATATTGTGGTCTATTCCGGATCAGGGTGGAATCTATAGATTCTACCTCACTTCTGAGGTTGGTTCTAAACTATACATCGATGATGTAGAAGTAGTCAATAATGATGGCCTTACACGGAGCAACAGAAGCCGAAGGGCTGATTGCCCTCAAAGCAGGTCTTCAAAGGTTCTAAATAAACTTTACGTCCCAACTTCTTCAAACGAGCCATTCTACCTTGTATCTAAGATCGAAGATAGGTACATATGGATCGTCAATATCTTCATCGATATCTCTTATAATCAGACACTTTGCTATCTTTCCCGGTTCTATACTGCCTACCTCCTTGTGAAATCCAATAGCATATGCCCCATTCAAAGTCGCAAATTTTAGCGCAAATTCATATGGAACACCATATTTGCTGATACATCTTACCATTTCTTTTCTCAGATCAAGATCAGAATTTACTATTCTGCCTTCAGTCCCAAGACATATATTAAAACCGTCTGATATTAGCTCATCTACATTAGGATGACTTATTGACAACGAATCATAAACCCGGGGAGATATACTTATGTTGATTTTCTCCGGGATTTCCCTCAAACGATGTATTTCGCTTTTAATCAAATCAGTACAGTGAATAAGGAGATTATGCTTGGTAAAAAGAAAGTTATCGAGCATATACCTTGCAGACGATTTGCCCGGTCTTTGCCAGTCATAATCAAAATCTCCAATGCTCAGGAGATATTGCTTAATTAACCCTTTACCTTCTAAAAGAAACTCGGTTTCATGCTCTGTAAAAGCAAAATGCATGGCGATGTGCTTTTCACGATGACATATTTTCCTGATAAGGGGCTCTGAAGTAAAGGCTAACGAGGACGGAGTCATGTGACATGTCACTTTACGACTGAGTGGTAGAGTTGCCATTATCCTTTCAATACTCCTAAACGTAAATTCGGCTTCAAATGTTTTAAAACTCTTCACCTCCAGAAACACTCTGGCAAATAGAGGACTCTCAAGCAACAAGGGAACCGATGTCCCATCACTGCTGAAATCCGCCAGCGCTATTGTTCCGTACTTGTAGCACTGATCCAAATTTTCCTTCACTATACCCTCTTTCTCACTTGAAGGAGAAAGTTCAGCCTCTTTGATTTTATACAGATATTCTTTATAGTCAACTGGAACAAAAAGAGGGGAAAGATGCTCAAGATGCACATGAGTATTTATAAACGCGGGAAAAATTACAGAATTTCCAGTGTCTATAACCTTAAAAGAAGAAAACTCAGGCCCAAGCTCAGAGGTAACGTTATAAATCTTACCATCTTTCACTAC
Source organism: Fidelibacterota bacterium (assembly GCA_003645825.1). Classification (GTDB taxonomy): domain Bacteria; phylum Fidelibacterota; class UBA2242; order UBA2242; family B5-G15; genus B5-G15. The sequence continues at coordinate 161 of QNCQ01000106.1, read as the reverse complement.
AATGTAGCCATCCTCTATAGGTTGCCTCGCAACGGGTACAATCCATTTTGCCTTGAATACGCTGATATCTTCTCGCTCATCCATGCTCTTCACCTCAACTATTATCGTAACAGTCTGGCTATATCGTTATAGAAAACCAATATAGTTAGAGCAATAATAAT
>QNCQ01000105.1 GCA_003645825.1 Fidelibacterota bacterium | reverse complement strand
GGTTGTTTTTGAGTATACTCGTACCATTCTACCGTTGAAAAAGTACTTCTTTCCAACGCGGGAGGTTTTGCTGGAGTTTAATCTGAAGGATAATTCATTTGAGATTCCAGGGATTTCATCCGAGAGAAAATTCTTTTTTGGAGTACACTCTTATGATATGCAATCGATCCTGAGGCTTGATTACTCTTTTACGAAGGGGGAGCCCGAGTATAATTACCTGACCCGGCGCGAGAACTCCATATTTATTGGGATTTCGTTTGAACCAGACGAGTATCATTTCTGCAAGTCAGTAGGAATTGCAATTGAAGATATGGAAGGCTTCTCTTTGTTTATTGATATTGCTGACGATGATAGATTTGTCGTTTTTGCGGTTGATGAGAAGGGGCTGGAACTTCTGAAAGAGTTCGGGAAAAAGGATTTTGTTACCGGGGAATATGTTTTCAAAGAAAGAGAATTTAAGGAAAAGATAAAATATCATTATGGGCGTTTGCCCCAGATTTTTGAAAGATGTTATGATTTTGAAACTTGGAAAAGGGTATCTGAAAAGTGTGTAGGGTGTGGGAATTGTAATCTTGTCTGTCCGACATGTTACTGTTTTGATATGGAAGATGATGTGGATTTGAGGGTAGAAAAAGGGGTTAGGACCAGACGCTGGGATAGCTGTATGTTGAACGAATTTGCTATGGTAGCTGGTGGGGAAAATTTCAGAAAGGAAATTTATCAGAGGACAAGACACAGATTGCACAGAAAGTTCAAATATATAACAGATCACTATGGAGCTCCATTTTGTGTTGGGTGTGGTAGGTGTTCGAAGTACTGCCCTGCGGGGATAAATATAGTGGACGTTGTTAATGATCTGATAAAAGAGTTTGAAGAAAGAGAAAAAGTGAGCTTGTGATATAGTGGAGGAATGATGGAAAACTTGGTTAAGGAAAAGAAAATTTTATATAAGCCCCAGATATCGGAAATTGTTGAAGCAAAAATGCTTACCGATCTGGAAAAATTTTTCAGGATCAGGTTACCTGAAGGTAAAGAGCTTGGGCACACTCCGGGGCAGTTCGTTCAGGTTTCTTTGTTCGGTGTGGGGGAAGCCCCTATCTCGGTTTGTTCTTCTCCAACCCAGAAGGGATATTTTGAATTGACTATAAGGAAGGTAGGGATGCTGACCGAGAAGCTCCATGAGCTGGAAGCCGGGGATAAGGTTGGTATCAGGGGGCCATATGGTAGAGGTTTTGATGTAGAAGGTTTTAAGGGGAAAGATATTCTTATAATTGGAGGTGGTATCGGAATAGTTCCCTTGCGTTCCCTGATAAACTATATAATTGACAACAGAAATGACTATGGAAGGTTGATAATTTTGTATGGTGCCAAAAGTCCTTCTGAACTTCTCTATCAGGATGAGCTAAAAATGTGGGAAGAGAGGGAAGATATAGAGTATCATGTTACAGTGGATAGGGCGGATGAGAACTGGAAAGGGAATGTAGGTGTGATTACAACTTTGATTCCTCCTCTTGAGCTTGACCTGGATAACACTATTGCTGCGGTTGTAGGACCACCTGTAATGTATAAGTTTGTTGTACTGGCTCTAAAGGGGAAAAGATTTCCTGAGAAGAATATTTACATGTCTCTTGAAAGGAGAATGAAATGCGGTGTTGGTAAATGTGGGCACTGCCAGATAAATAACCTTTATGTGTGTCAGGATGGACCGGTGTTTAATTATCTTGAGATAAAAGGCCTGGAGGAAGCAATATGAAAAAAGGTGGGAAAGATAAGATAAAAGTGGCTTTCTTTGATTTTACCGGTTGTGAGGGATGTCAGTTGAACAAACTGAATCTTGAAAATGACCTGCTTGATATTCTGGAACATGTGGAGATTGTGGAATTTCGCGAGGCGATGGATGATAAAGCAGATGAATATGATATAGCATTTGTTGAAGGAAGTATTACCACTCCTGAGTGCGTTACGCGAATACATGATATCAGAAGAAGAAGTAAAGTTCTGGTGGCGCTCGGTGCTTGTGCCACGAATGGTGGTATTAATGCCCTAAAGAACATCCATGATATAGATGAGGTTAGGGAAAGGGTTTACGGGAAAGACAAATATTTATTTCCAACGATTCCTGTAATGCCAGTTCATGCTATAGTGAAGGTTGATTATAAGATTTATGGATGTCCGATGACTCAGGAGGAGTTCGTTAAAGTGTTTAAAGCTCTTGTAATGGGGAAGAAACCTCAGGTTCCTAATTACGCGGTTTGTGTCGAGTGCAAGTTGAGGGAAAATGAGTGTCTTCTGGAGAGGGGAATATTCTGTCTCGGTCCGGTAACGAGAGCTGGTTGTAATGCAAGATGTCCATCTTTTGGTCAGTCCTGTATTGGTTGCAGAGGATTAGTTGATGATGTGAATCAAAATGCATCCATTGAGATTTTGAAAAGATATGGCTATTCTTTGGAAGAGGCGGTAAAAAGGATGAATTTGTTTAACACTACTGAGGTTAAGGTAGAACCATAAGTTTGGAGGATATAGATGAGACAGAATCTGGACATAAATGTTCATCACGTAACGAGAGTGGAAGGTCATGGAAATATTGTTGTTAATGTTAAAGAGGGCAAGCTTGAGAGAGCATATCTTGAAATAGTAGAAGCACCAAGATATTTTGAGGCTATTCTGAAGGGGAGAAACTATAAGGAAGCTGCAATAATAACTTCTCGTATTTGTGGTATTTGTAGTCTTGGTCATCAAATGACTTCACTAAAAGCAACGGAAGCGGCTCTTGGTTTGGATGTTTCAGAACAAACGGTTTTGCTTAGGAAGCTTCTCATTGATGGGGCCACAATTCAGAGTCACGTTTTGCATTCGCTTTTTCTCGTGACACCTGATTTTGTTGGAAAACCAAGTGTTTTCGCTATGATTGGCGATTATAGAGAGGCTGTCCTGAGAGCGCTGAGGATGAAAAATATTGCGAATCTGGTGAGTGAGGTAGTGGGTGGTAGGGCTGTTCACCCAGTGACACCGATACCCGGAGGATTTACAAGGATTCCTGAAGCAGGAGAGTTGAAGTTTCTTAAGGAGAAGCTGGTTAATGAGATGCTCCCTGATTGTGACGCTACTGTTGAGTTGATGCACCAGCTTCTTGATACCATTCCCAATTTTGAGCGGGAAACGGAATATATCAGCCTCCAGTGTGATGATGAATATGCGTTTTATGATGGGGATATCTGTTCTTCTGATACTGGAAGAGTGCCTGTTGATCGGTATGAAAAGATGACGAATGAATTTGTGGTGCCTCATTCGACTTCCAAGCATGCAAAGGCCAATAGAGAATCTTTTATGGTAGGTGCTCTTGCAAGGTTCAATAATAACAGTAGTCAGCTACTTGAAAGAGCACAGAGGGCAGCAGAGAAGCTTAGACTTAAAGCACCTTGCTATAATCCTTACATGAACTCTATTGCTCAGATAGTAGAGGTTGTCCATTGTACCGAGGAAGCGATCAAGATAATAGATACTTTGTTGGCAAGAGGTCTGAAAGATGAAAAACCAGATCAGGAGCCAAAAAAGTATGGTAGAGGGATAGGTTCCACTGAGGTGCCTCGTGGAATTCTATATCATGATTATACTTATGACAGGAAAGGATTGATAGTTAAAGCAAATTGTGTAATACCTACGGGTCAGAACCTTGGAAATATTGATTACGATATGAAAAAACTTGTACCTGAGATAATTGACGAGCCAAAAGAATCTATTGTTAAGAAGCTGGAAATGCTTGTGAGGGCGTATGACCCATGTATTTCATGTTCTGTACATATGTTGGATGTTGATTTTGTGGAATAAAAAATGAGGAAGCCATTGATTGTAGGTTTTGGGAATGTTCTTTACGGTGATGATGGGGTAGGAGAGGTGGTGATAGGAAGATTGAAGGAGTGTAAGGAGGTAAATAAAGAAGATGTTGTTTTTGCAGGGACTGACGGTTTGATTCTCTTTAACCTTGTGGAGCGAAACAGGCCTCTTATAATTGTTGATGCTGTGAAGATGGGCACAAAGCCTGGGACAATTCGGAAATTTGAGCTTGATTCTGTTAGGCTCAATACTATGGTAGAAAATTTAAGCACCCATTCATTTGGTCTATCTGAGCTTGTGAGTTTGATTGAGGGTAGCAAAGGATTAGGGAAAGTTACAGTTATAGGGGTTGAGCCTAAGAGGTGCCGGCTAGGAGAGTTGATGTCACAGGAAGTCACTAAGAGTGTTGATAAAGTAATTGAACTTGTAATGAGGGAGTATAAGCTCTATGAATAAGAGGAAAATTTTAATAATTGAGGATGATATTGATCTGGTAGAGGCACTGAGAATAGTTCTTGAAAAAGAGGGGTACGAGGTAATTGACGCACAGGAGGGTGAGAAAGGCTATGAACTGGTGGTAAAGGAAAAGCCTGATCTCGTGATCCTTGATGTGATGATGGGTACCCAGGATGAGGGATTCCATGTTGCTTACAGGATCAGGCAGAATAGAGAAGTGGGCGAGGTGCCGATAATTATGCTCACTGCCATTGGACAAGAGACTGGTTTTAAATTTGATAAAGAGAAAGATGAGGATTTTCTACCGGTCGAGGAATTTGTTGAGAAACCTGTAACGCCAGCGAGATTAGTTGACTTAGTACGGAAGCATCTGGGTAGTTAAAAAATGGAATCGAGAGTGGCACTTACCTCTGAATAATTTAACATTTCACCATTTTTTGTTGCTTTATTCTCCCAATTTTTTTACGATTACCCTGGAATGAAGGATTATCATAAAATAAAAATTAGTGGTACGATTGAGAGTAGGGGACTTGTACTAATATCTGTTCTAGGTGTTACTGATCGTCCTGGTATTGCTGGAGAAATATTGAGCTATATGGGAGAGAATAATATAAACATTGAGTACATAACTGAAAGCGGAAACATAGATAACAGTGCGGATATAACTTTTTGTATAAGCCGAGATGATCTAGATAGAGCAGAAAAGTTGATAAGAGAGATAGCAGAAAAGGTGAAAGCAAAGGATATAAAGATTTACCCAGGAGCTGCAATTATAGGGGTGTACGGTCCGCATTTTCGGGAAAAACCTGCCATTGCAGGTAGATTATGCAGAGCTCTCGGAAGGGAAGGTATAAATATACTGAGTATTTCCACCAGTATTTCAACAGTAAGTTGTGTTATTGATGATGAAAATTTCGCCAGGGCTCAGAGAGCTATAAAAAAGGTTTTCCTTTTACCTGAATAGAAGGTTTTCCTTGTTTGAGGAAATATGCGGAATAATCTTTCAGGAGGCCCCTTGTGTGCGGGGATTCTGGTGGTTTTTTGTTTTCTAAAGCGGGTGGATTTAATACCGAATCTTCTCATAAGTAAGAAATTTTAGCGGGTTATTTTTCCCTTCTTGGGAAGAAAATGTATAATAGAGGGGTTTAAAACCTGTATTGCTCTGGAAGTGGCACGGGAATTGACTATCATAAAGGCGATGATAATTGGAGCTTTTGGGGTTAGGCTAAACTTGAAATTCATTGGTTAAAAAAATTGTGGCCCGCCTTTAACTGCTGGGGGTAGTAATGCTTGCTAAGGTCAAGGACTTTTTCGCGTTTTTGTATCTTTGTAAAGAGAAAAAAATTCTGGGGGTAACACAGGTAATCCTTCCTGTAAAGTCAAAGTTTGGCAACGATGGGTATAATCTGGCCGAACTGGATAAAGAGGGAGAGTATATAATCGATTCTTATAGGGCGATTGATCCTGTGAAGGTTCTATTTTATGCACCTAGAGAGAAGGTATACCCTGAGAATGGAGCAGACGTAAAGAGAATTGTCGCTGGAATCAAAGATTGTGATCTTCGTGGATTGAAGCTTCTGGATAAGGCTCTCATTAATGAAAATTTTGTTGATCCTGTTTATAAGAAATGGCGAGATGATACAATTGTTATAACCAGTGATTGTATGGAAATTGCTCCTTCCTGTCATTGCAATCTTGTTGGAGGAAAACCTTACTCAGAGGATGGGTATGATTTGAATCTTTCGCGGGTTGGTGATAGCTATTTGGTAAAGGTAGGGTCTGATAAAGGTGAGAGGCTTGTCGGTGAAATGAGGAGGTATATAAAGGTTGAGAGTTCGAGTGATGAAATAGAAAAACTTGTTGAAGATAATAGGGCCAGTGTTCTTAAGAGGCTTGAGGAAAATAATAAAGATTTTGAGAGGGGTACTGACTACGAAAGGATGAGAAAAATATCTATAGAAGCTTGGAAAGAGGAATCGAGGGACTGCGTGGGGTGTGGTGGATGCAACAACATATGTCCCACGTGTTATTGTGTAATTTTGAATGACGAATCGAAGGATAAAAATTTTACGAAGGTAAGAAGTTATGACTCGTGTCAGTTAACAGGATATGCAAGGGTTGCGGGGGGTGCAAATCCTCGCCCTAAGATGTATCAGCGATTTAGAAACAGGTATCTTTGTAAGTTTCTGTACATGAAGTATAATTTTGATCTGCTCGGGTGTACGGGCTGTGGG
>QNCQ01000104.1 GCA_003645825.1 Fidelibacterota bacterium | reverse complement strand
TGGTTTGCTCTGCTATGTTGCCCAGCGAAGGCTAAAATAGAAACGGCTACTTTCAGGGATTTTAGTCCCGTCATGTAAACTTCAAGACAGTGTTCCACACCCCCGTGATATCACTCCTGCAATCAAGGAAATTTTTCTACCCAGATGTTTCTTATAAAAACCCGTTCTTAACTATTTCTTCTTCTTTTTTTATTACCGATGCCTCGCTGGTTTTCGCTCTGTTCTCTATCATCGTGTTTGGAGTAATTTTTTCTTCATTGTACTGAATCTCGTTCAGAGAGCTATACTTTTTTACGCTAATCCCTATTACTATCACAAGGACAACTACCGCAATTGAAATTAAGATAAGCGTAAAAAGAAGAATCTTATTGGTAGTTTTCATTTTCTTCCCCTGCGTCTTTATTTTTGAATTCTTCATATAATTTTCTGAGTTCGCTGAAGGAAATGTTTAACATCTCCATGTTTCTGAAAAAAACAGGCATTTGTTTTTTTATAAACTCTTCCTTCTTGATGTTTTTTGCAAGTTCATAAGCATTTTCGCTGACGAAATACCCTATACCCCTCTTATTGAAAATAATCCCCTTATCCTGAAGATAGGTATAGGTTCTCATTACTGTGTTTGGATTAACCTCGATACTTATTGCCATTTCTCTGACCGATGGAATTCTATCGCCCGTTCTCCATGATTTCGACAGTATGTTATCAAGAATGCAATCCGCAATCTGAAGGTAAATTGCCTTATCCTCTCGAAATTCCACTTAAACCTCCGTTTCCTTTAGTCTCAGGAAAGTTAACACCCAGAAATATGGTGCCAGCATATAATGGAATATAGCCTTTGAAACTGTAGCTATTGCTCTTCCCAGCGACTCCATCTGATAGAACTCATACCTATCCACAGAAAAATTTAGCTCATACATTGAGTAACTGTGGAAAACAATTTTGAATGTAAGTAAGAAAAGGAGCGATATAAAGAGGGAAAAAAGAAAGGATGACAGTAGCACCTTCAGCAAACTATGACTTTTAAAGTAAACGGAGCCAAACAGAAATATGGACTGAGTAATGAAATACACCTTGATAACAGTCCATACATCACTGTTAAAAGGGTCGAAAAGAGGAAAACTTCTTCCAAAAACGAGATTTGTTAAAACAGCAGCCAGGATAGAAAACACAAAGTACCCGATCAGGGTAATTATTATAAAACCAGCAGAAGTTAGAAGAAACTTTGTTAAAAACTTTTCCAGAATAGATGCAGGTAAAGTCAGATACGAATAATTCCTCGGATACTGATGGAGTTCCTTAAAAGCGGTTGATGTGAAAATATATCCAACAAAGAATAGAACAAAAGGATAAAAAGTATCATGAAAGTTCCATGAAAAACTTGATCTCACAGTAGCCAGACTTAGGAAGAGTAACACCCCGGTTATTGCTCCTGCTCCCAGGAGAAGTGTCCTATAGTTAGTTATAATCTCAATCTTTATCAGGTTAAATAAACGCAGAAAATCCAGGTGCTTAGTTTTCATGAGCTAAAACCTCCTTTGAAAATATCTCATAAAGCCTCTCTTTGTTATTTATTATGGCATTGAAAAGTAGCTCCAGGTCTATCTTTGTATCTTCTTCGCCCCTGTTTTCTGTTAGAACAGCATAACCACCGAGAGTTTTTTCGAAGTAAATGACATCTTCAATATAAGAGGGGTCGGATGCCAGCTTTACAGAAAGTTTTGATAATATACTGTCCATTTCCTGCTGGAATATAATCTCACCATTATCCAGAATAATAATTGAATCAAGCAAGTTTTCCATGTCCCTTACCTGGTGAGTGGAGACAAGAATTACCCTGTCGTCCGTCACAGCTGATGCAAGAGTTTTTCTGAATTGCGACTTTGATGGAATATCGAGCCCGTTTGTGGGTTCATCAAGCAGTAGAATTTTACAGGCGGTAGCAAGGCCAAAAGCAAGTAAAAACTTTTTCTTCTGTCCGTAGGACATTGAAGTTAGTCTAACACCCAGGGGGATTTCGAATGTTTTTAGGTATTCGTTGAACTTCACGATATCAAATCGCCCGTAAAATGGTGCAAATGCATTGATGTATTCCTTGGGAGTAATTGAAGGGAGGTAAAATTCTTCGGGGATGAAAAATATCTCTCCAAGAGATTCCGGGCACCTGCGATAGCTGTCAACGCCAAAAACTTTACATTCTCCACTATGTGGGAAAAGTAGCCCACAAATGATTTTTAGGAGCGTCGTCTTTCCCGCTCCATTTTTCCCTAGAAGTCCTGAGATTCTCCCGGGTTTGATATCCAGAGATAGATTCTGGAACAGCTTTCCCTTTTTCCTGTAACCAAAAGATAGTCCTTTAATCTCAATCATTTTACCTCCGTAATAGTGTATTAGTGACATATAGCACTAATAATGTATTAAGGCTATTTAATATTGTCAAGGATTTTTTATCAAGTCGAAAAATATACCCAGACAGGGTAGTGAAGAATGATCCTTTCTCACCGCAGCTTTATAGCAAAAACTACGAATACGCTTCTTTGTCCTTCCACTTCTTTCAGACATCTTCAAGTTTCTCGGATAGAATAGGCAAACTCTCTGTATAAATTACACCCTTCTATCCTCCATTATACACCTCTGAAAACTAAACCTCAGACAGCTTAATTATATTGACTTTTTAAGAATATTGGTTTAAAATTGCCTGGTTATGTAAATCTTTGAAAATATGGAGGATTAAGGGATATGCTGATTGAATTATTCAACAAAGGTGGTATCTTCATGTGGCCAATCTTGATACTCTTTGTTTTCGGACTTACCATAGTCTTTGAAAGAGTTTACACGCTAACAAAAGCCTCTCTCGGTACAAAAAGATTCCTCAACCGGGTAAGAGAGGCTCTAAAAGAAGGTGGAATAGAGGCAGCTTTAAAGGTATGCGAAGAGACTCCCGGGCCGGTAGCAGAGATATTTCACGCTGGCCTATCAAGAGCAGATGAAGGTGTGGAGGCTGTCGAAAAGGCAATAGAAAGTGCTGGCTCTATAGAGATGGCTTTTCTGGAAAGAGGGATGATCTGGCTTGCCACTGTTGTTACTCTGGCTCCGATGCTCGGATTTACCGGGACAGTTTCTGGTATGGTAAGAGCATTTAGAGATATAGAAAAAGCAAATGACATCTCTCCTGCAATTGTGGCAGGAGGTATTTCCGAAGCTCTTCTAACCACACTTTTTGGGCTTGTAGTGGCAATCATCATTCAGTTTTTCCACAATCTATTCGCATCCCAGGTTGACAAGATAATAATCGATATGGAAGAAAGTTCAATAGGTTTAATTGAAACCCTTTCAAGTATCAAAAAGGGGAAAGAATAAAAAATGGCTCTCTTAAAGAAGAAAAAAAGGGTAAGTGAAATTCCAACGTCATCCTTGGCAGATATTGCTTTCTTGCTATTAATATTTTTCCTCGTTTCAACAACTATCGACATGGACAAGGGACTGGGGCTCATTCTTCCAGCGGAAGGGCAGGAAATAAAGGTAAGAAAGGAAAACATTGCAAATCTTCTGATAGATGCTAGAGGTAAAGTCTTACTGGATAAAAAGGAGATTGATATTAAAAACATTAAGCCCACTGTTGAAGCAATGCTGGCCAGAAATCCCAAATTAATCATTTCAGTGAAAACCCATCCGAGGACAGATTATCAGACTTATATACAGGTTATTGATCAGTTGAAACAGGCAAATGCTAAAAGAATTTCAATAGCTGAGTAGTAAGAGGAAAGTATGCGTTTTAAGGCAAAGCATAAAGCTAAAGTTGAGATACCTACGGCATCGTTGCCCGATATTATTTTTATGTTGTTATTGTTCTTCATGGTCAGTTCTGTACTAAGAGAGTACGAGGGATTGAATGTAATCCTGCCCAGAGCAAAGCAGATTGAAAAGCTTGAAACCAAGCGTCATGTTTCATATCTGTGGGTTTCCAAAGATGGTCTTGTATCTGTGGATGGGAAAATTGTCGAAGTTAAAAGCTTGAGGCACATATTTTACGAAAAAAGAACCAATGATCCCCAGCTGATAGTATCGATTAGAGCTGATAAAATGGTAAAGATGGGTTTGATGAGTGATATACACAATGAACTGAGAAAGGCAGACGCCCTAAAAGTTAACTATTCAGCAAAAACCGCATTGTAAGGTGTAATGCTATGATTATTAGAAAAAAGCCAGAAGCGAGTTTGAAACTGAGATATAGGATAGTTATACGACTTGGCTTAATATTTAGCCTTCTGCTGCTGATAACTCTTTTTGCAGCCATCCCGAAACCTGGCAAAAGTAAAACTATTCAGAGAGAAGTTAAAATATTTGTAGAAACTACTGAAATACCTGAGACTGTGCAGAAGTTGGAAACAGCTCCTCCTCCATCAAGACCGAGTATACCTATAGAATCCGAAGATGAGGATTTATCTGAAGATGTTACAATTGAAGAAACCACTGATCTTGATGAATATACAGCATGGGATACTCCGCCACCTCCTCCATCGGAGGAAGAAGGAGGGAGAAAATATGTTTTTATCCCTTATGATGAACCGCCAGAACCAATCGGAGGCTACGCAGCTATTCAGAGGAACGTGGTATATCCAGAAATAGCCCGCGAAGCCGGAATTGAAGGTACAGTAGTCGTAAGGGCTTTCATTAATGAATTTGGGGTTGTGACAGATTGCTTTGTGGCCCAGGGGATTCCAAATACGGGATTGGACGAAGCAGCAATTGAGGCGGTGAAAAGAACCAGATTTAAACCTGCCAAACAAAGAGATAGAAATGTTGGAGTCTGGATCTCCATCCCGATAGTGTTCAAACTCAAAAATTAGATCAGCAAACTCGCTTCTGAAGGAAGAGGAAATTTAATCCTTTTTTAGGCAAGTTTAATAGTGGTTTTTTATTTTTTTGCTCCTTGTAGTATCCACTCTTCAATTATTCGTATTTGAGACGAAGGCAGAGGATTTCTCCCATACGGCATTCGAGAACCAATTGGAGGGTCTTCACGGCTTACCTTCTGATAAAGAAGGCTGTTCTCAGCATCGTAAGGAATAACTACTGGCCCATTATCGCTATCCCCTTTCATAAGGTCATCGTACGTAGATAGATTCAGATTTGCCATTCCGTTTTCTCCATGACACTCAAGACAGTTCATCTCAAAAATTGGTTTTACATCATAGTCGTAGTTGATGGTAGTTTTATTTGCATCTCCTTTACATCCAATAAAAACAACTGTTGCCACAGTAAGCATAATAGAAGGATAGAATAGCTTCATAATTTCTCCTGTTGATTTTAAATTCTTAGATCTACACCGGTTGATAAAAGATAACCCATTTCCCCAAGGCTAAAGGCAGCCACACTCAGAGTATAGCCCTTTTTCTTCAAACTTAGCCCTACCGAAGACCCTCCAAAAAACGATGCCAACGTCTGGAAAGTAGAGATGCTAAATCTATTGGTACTTGTTCCCCACTGTAGGAAAAACTTTTCGCTTAATTTGAACTCGCCTCCTACTTTTATAGCTCTGTAAAATGCTCCTGAATATTCCAGTTCTCCAGAGAGTCTCAGAGGCAAATGAGCAAGATTCTTTGAGATCCCTATAACGAGGATGCCCGGCCATTCTTCCTTGTGGAACAAATGTCCCAGGTATGAGATACCAAAAGCAAGGGTATTCGAAGGTTCATACAAAATAACTCCAACTCTTATAAACAGAGAATTATGACTGTAAGTTTCTATTCTCGAACTAAAATATATAATCGAAGCTCCGTAAAAAAGCTTGCCACTGATACCTGATGCCCACGAAAGGTTGTAAAGAAGCTCTCTGGCAGTGTAGTCCCCGGTGTACACCCCAGCCTGGTCATAGCCTTCAAAATTTCCATAGTTTATCAGCTTCATGGCTAAAGCCACATTACTATTATTACCAATCCTATCAGCAATGACTACGTCTGTTCCGCCTATGTCAAGTAAGAATCTCGTGTAACTGAATGATACCCCACGAGGTGCGCCAACTATGACTGCCGGATTCAGGTACAATCCTGTGATCTCCGAAGTAAAAGTGGAGGCTACGTTATTCATCCCCCATCCTCTTGTGTGGACAGGATAACTTAAAACGCGTTGGATAGCCTGGGGAAAACAAATGCTAACGACTAGAAGAAGAACCACTGGAATTCTCGTAAAACTCATCTTCAAAGTCAGCCTCACTCCAGTCTAATTTAACAATTTTATTTCTTAATTTTATTATAATGTATGCAATAAGTAGTAGAAATGGCAGGAAACCCCATATAAACTTTCCTGCGTCCAGAAATATCATTTTTCTATAATATTTATTCAGGTATTCCATCCACATTGATTCTATTTCCTCGGATGATACTGCAGTAACCCATTTTAAAGCCATTGAGAAATCTTTTACCTCCTTGGTCTTTTTTATTATTTCCCAGGGAGCCTCAGTTCCATATACATAGACAAGGAATTCTACCAGCGAGCCTGCCTCAGAATAGGCAAGTTGCGCTCTATAATAGTT
>QNCQ01000103.1 GCA_003645825.1 Fidelibacterota bacterium | reverse complement strand
GGCTGTGGATAACCGAGAACACCTGTTATCTCCTCTGGAGTTCTCACGTAATTAGCATTATAGTCCAATCCCGCTTCATTCATGGAAACATTAAAATTCCTTCCCCACATTGCCGAAAAATTGAGTTTAATCTTGCTGGTCAGATCCGAAGTGAGTTTTACAGACCAGTTATAATCAATATACCTATCAAGAGAAAGTGGCACAATTAACGCCTCCTGCTTCTTCCTGTAAGAGGCAAAAAATCTCAGATTCCCCAGCTTATCGCTTACCAAAGGAACAGGCCCTCCAATACCCAGATCTATATCATAATCTGGAATATTATTCTTCTCCCTTCTTCTATGCTGCCATAAAAATAACCTCTGGGCCTCCATAGGAGTTAGATCATTGGTGGGATCATTATCAGTGAGGAGTCTTTGGGATACCGCATTCCATCCCTCAAATGAAGGATACTGCCGCCGGGTAAAATAATCCCACTCCTCTGTACCCTCCCAGCAAACTTCGGGGTCAAGATATGGCCTCAGCCAGAAAGAATTTGGATTATAAGGTGAAATTCCCTCATACTTCCTGGCAGGAGGACTATATCTGAAAGTAATAGAACCGGAATACCCATCCTTTCTGCCTTCCCTGGTAACAACATTCACCACTCCTGACCTTACCTGACCATACTCAGCACTAAAACCCCCTCGTTCAATGGACACCTCTTTGACCGCACTTAAGGCCATTCCTGTTATAGGCCTGTTATTTCTCGGATCCCTAAGCGTGATCCCATCTACCATAAACAGAGCCTCGCTGGCTTCCCCGCCTCTGATAACCATTCCGTTTTCTACACCTGCCTGCAGTTCAACAACCTCCGTAACCGATGACACAGGCAACCTTGAAACCTCCTTCTCAGACACTGAAGCCACACTTGTGTAAACATCTTTTTTAACAGCCTTCCGTTTATAAACAACTGTAACTACCTCTCCTTTCAAAGTCTCCTCTTCAAGCTCAAAATTAACTATAGTAGTTTGATCAATATGAACCACTACGTCAGAGACTGTAACCTTTTTATAACCAATAACATCACATACAATAGTATATGTACCAGGAGTGACATACAATATAGTATAATTTCCATCCTCACCCGAAGCGGCCCCCAGGAAAGTACCCTCTAAAATTATGTTTGCACCTGGTATTGGCTCCCCGGTCTTTTTATTTATTACCCGCCCAGAAATTTTTCCAGTGGTTCCCGAGTACAGGAAAACTCCAAAGAAGCATACCAAAAACAACACCCCGACAAACTTGGCTTTCCTCATTTGGTACCTCCAATTGATTGAAGTAAACCCAACCTTTTATCACACGAATAAGTATTACAATACACCATTACTTAACTATCTTATAATCAGTAAAAATTTCACTTATAGCTAACGTCGCTGCCCCAATTAGCTGTGGTTTTACATCAAGAGATGTCGGCAGAATTTCAACATTCTTTTCCAGCCCCAGAAATGACCTTTCGTAAATGGTCTCCTCAATCTCGGGATAAATCAGATCAAAAACCTGGGTTATCTCACCCCCGATTATTATCGCCTGAGGATCTATAGCTTTTAGAATATTGGAAACTCCCAGTCCAATATAATGACCGGCTCTTCTGAGAACTTCTCTGGCATCCTTATCACCTCTCTTTGCAAGACCTACAATATCCTCGAAAGCAATACCCACAGAGTTATCAAGAGGCATTCTTTTCTTGATAAGGTAATATTTTAAAGTCGCCTTATTGGATGCATACGCTTCCCAACAACCATTATTTCCACAGGAACATAGCTCCCCTCGTTCAATAATCGTCGTATGCCCAAACTCTCCAGATGCATAATGCACCCCATCAACCAGATTTCTGTCCAGAACTATCCCTGTCCCTATTCCATCCCCGATGTAAACGTACACAAAATCCTTTAACCTCTTTCTGTACTTTCCAAACCACAGTTCAGCCAGTGCAGCAGCCTTAGCGTCATTCTTCACAGCTATAAAACAGTCTTCATCAAAATACTTCCGAAAAATAGAGCCAATCTCTATATTACTCCAACCCAGACGTGGGGCATAGTAAACATACATATCCTTTTGATTAATAATACCGGCAACACTTACTCCTATCCCCCTTAGCCTTTTGATACCTAACCTCTCCTTCACCGCTATTAACTCTTTTATGCACTTCTCGATAAATTCAGTTCCTGAAAAGCCATCATTTTGCATATAAGATATTGACAGAAGTTTCCCATCAATATCAGATATTGCTATTTTACTAAAAGGATAATCAAAATTAATTGCCCCAACAAAATGTTTCCCGAGCTTGAGCCTGAGATTTATCGGGTTTCTCCCTATTTTGCTGTCCCTCCACTCTTCCTCCAGGACAAGATCCTGACTTATCAACTCCCCCACGATATTTGACACCGTACTTTTATTAAGCCCCGAGATCTTTGCGATCTCAGATCTGGAGATAGGTTGCAACTCTCTTATTATATTCAGAATGACGGAACGGTTAACGTTCCTCACCAATCTTGCATTCCCACCTATAAACCAGAAATCTTTCTGTTCCCTACTCATCCCCTCTTTTCTTCCTCATGTTTTATTTCAAATAATTTGTTGTTTAGACAAATTAAATATAACATCTGAAATGACAAATGTCAACACTCCAAGCAAACTTTTCTCAATGCTTTTTTCTTGCTCCGACGATAAGAGAGAAATGTTTTACGAACTCTATTTAGCTATTAGTATACTTAATCGACAAATAGACAAACCATTATATCCGAATCCTTTCCGCTACAAACACTTTGCCTTCAATTTAAAGTTTTGTTTTTAACGCCACCAAAAATAAATTTATGGGACTCTGTGAAAGGCCCGAGATGAAGAAATACAGTGTTATTGCTCCCCTGATCTCAATCATACTCCTGGTTATCTTCATGTGGAATTGTGATTCGTACAGAAAGCACCTCGACCTCGGAAAATGGTACCACAATAAGGGGTTTTTAGACGAAGCCGTCCCAGAATTCAACACTGTGGCAAAATTAAAGTCTGACTCCCGCAGAGCTCACCACCTCCTCGCTATTACCTTTACGAACAGAGGCTGGCATGACTACGCAATAAAAGAAGTTGTGACCGCTTTCAGGTCACACCCATGCGATGATTATTATAAGCTCATTCAAATTATAAAGGAAAAAAACAAACTGGAACACCGACAGGAAGAACCCATCTGTGCAGCAAAATAGGAGCCCATATCTCTTTGCTACAAAAAAGATAAAACCCATCATTTCTGTCAGTAGAAGAACAGATATTCCTGCATATTATGGAAGCGAGTTTATGAAGTCCATACAAAAAAATCACATAGAGGTAAAAAATCCTTTCAATCAACGCACCTCCATCGTGTCCCTGAAGGAAGAAGACATAGGAGCTTTTGTCTTCTGGTCAAAAAATTTCAAGCCATTCCTTAAACACCTAGAAATCATAAACGACCTCTACCAGGGACGCTTCGTATTTCATTTCACAGTCAACAACTTCAAAGGGAAAGCCAAAAGTATACTGGAACCAAATATACCCCCAGCAGAAGAAATGGTGGACATTTTAATTTACCTCAGCGAAAACTACGGAAAAGAAAAAGTCTTTCTTCGCTTTGATCCCATAATTTTTTCCACTCTCACTCCTCCTGAGGAAAGGCTTAATGCTTTCGGAGAAATTATCCAGAAAACGGGAAAATATATCAGAAGATGCTATACAAGCTTCATAGATATCTACAGCAAAGTGGAGAAAAAACTCAGAAGGATCGAACTTCTCAGTCCGATAAAATTCCTGATACCCAAACCGGAAGAGCAAATCTCTTTTCTAAAGGAAATGAAAGCAATCGTTAGCCAATACGGGATTGATCTATTCACATGCTGTGAAGAGGAAATAGGTTCTATTGCAGGTGTGAAAAAAGGGCATTGTGTCGATGCAAAACTCCTCGAACAACTTTTCCCTGATGTGGACTTCACCGATGAAATAAGACCCACCCGAAAAGGATGTGGATGCTATTACAGCATTGATATAGGTGAATATAACACCTGTAAAAGCAAATGTCTCTATTGCTATGCAAACAGATGAAAAGACAAATTTAACCTACCAGTCAGGGATTTCGCCCCATGACCAGACATAATTCAAATTTATAATCTCACCAACAAGTTTCATTTTTTCAAGGATACGCAGGAGATCCCTTAAAATTGCTGTGTGTAAAGAAATGTGGCCAGCTTTACCAAAGGGCCTTCCAAAGGGAAAATTTATAAACGCACACCTGCCAAGAGAGTACTTTAAAGCCTGCTCATAGAACAGGGTAAGCACTGAGGTGGGAATTTCACTCTCTTCAACCATCCTTGCAATTATATTTGCAGTCTCACCGGTAGTCGCAGACACAGGAATAATTATCGCCCCGTCAACTTTGGCTTTCTTGAGCTCCCGAATCATCCTTTTTGTACTTTTCTCCAGCAGGTCTCTCTTTTCGTTAAAACCGCAGAAGCTGTACACATTTTCAAAAATTTTACCGACAAAGCCCTCTTTCTGCAAAAGAACCAGCCTCTCTATCGGACACACTACATTGATATCCTCCCTAGCTTCACTATCCTCCCAGTCAATATTAATATATGCCAGCTTATCTCCCTTGGTTCGAGCAGTAATTATTCTGTACTCATAATTCTCAGGGATATCCTCAGCAGTAAAGGGCTTGTCCTCCTTCAGATAAACACCTGCAACTGAAATAAGTACGATTGTACTATTCACAAGCTTTTTCTGAAAAGGCGTCCATACAACATTTCTAAAAGGAGCCTGCTCCCTGTATATTCGGGCCATCTGCTCATATATTATCTTCTTATTTTGAGGCAGAAAGCTAAAATCAGTTTTTCTCATCTGGCAAATTTAAGAAATTTTAGAATAATAACAATGGACGAAAAAGGGAATACCTAACTGACTTATCTTTTTACTCAACATGAATTCTCTGGATGGAATAGTAAAAATACTAACATAGCAATTTTTACCCTGTCAAATCACATCAAAATACTGCATGAAGCAAGAACTATCAACCAGAGAAAATCCGGCACATCTTTTACAAACTTACAGATAATCCGAAAATCCACAGGACAATGGATGTCTAACCAGATCAATACTTCAACAGGATAAAAAAAACGACTCCAAAATTCTGGCTCTACTGGCATTTCTATGGGTAAAGACTTAATCCACCGAGAAAAAACAAGATAGCTGTTTTTAGACTTTCATATCTCTTAAAACCCCTGGCTGTGAAAATAATCTCTTGGATAATCGAATTCATTATCTCTGATATCGAATTGGTAATCTTATGTATGACGTAATTGATTATACCTGATGTATGTTTGATAAAGAGGTTTACTATCTCAATAATTGGCCTTAATCCCGTCTCTTTTGCATTATGAACCCACTCTGTAAAAAAGAACTTTGCATCATTTATTGATTGACTGTTAAAATATTCTCTGAAGTTCTCTTTGACTAACCATGCTTGAGAGGTCTTCAGATTTATATCACGTATCTGTTGAAATCTTGTCCTCTGCTTATCAGTCCACTTCTCTTTATTCTTAAGAAAGATATATCGACTACCCTTGAGAATCTTTCTCTCTTTAATAGATATGACCCTCATCTCTTCTCTTCTTACTGAATCAACCGCATTGTTCAGATATTTCATTAAATGAAATCTATCGTGGACTATATCTGCTGACTTTAAACATTCTCTGGTAGCATTTATATAAGGTCTCCACATATCCATGCAAACCGCTTTTACTCCCTCTCGTTGCCTTGCGTCTAATGTATCTCTGATTAACGATAAAGCCGAACTTTTTTGCCTACCTTCAATAAGTCCCAATACTCGCTTTTTATCAATGTCTGTTAAAACTGTTATGTAACTATGCCCACAACGATAACTCTTCTCATCTATACCTATGTATCTTATGTCATCACTTAAATCTCGACGGGATAAACCCCTCTCAACAGCCCTCTTCATTATCCTGTGTATCTGATCAAAACTTATTCGTAATAACTCTCCTACCCTCTTCTGCTTCTTAAATATCAATAACATATCTATGGCTAATCTCTCAAATAAAACTGTAAAACGACTATGGGACTCCGACCAGGGAACTTCTATACTTAATACACCATGCTTTGTACAGTTAATCCGGGGAACCGAACATACTATGAAAGTCTTTAGTTGACAGGTATCTAAGTGCCTCCATCTCCTCTCCCTTCGATGATCGTAAATACTACATTCTCTACCACACTCAGGACATTTCGCTGTGTTAGACACGTATTCAACTCTAACAAGAACTTCTTCATCTTCAAGAGAAAGTTCAACCCCAGTAACTTCCCAGGGATATTCAATCCCTAATATCTGCTGATATAATTCCTTGCTCTTCATACCCAATTCTAACTATTTATCCACACAAAATCCAGTAGTGCCAAATATTTTTGATTCCGTACACATCCTTTGGCGAATATACAACCAAAGAAATAAGTGTATGCC
>QNCQ01000102.1 GCA_003645825.1 Fidelibacterota bacterium | reverse complement strand
TCCTACTCCTTTAAATACTCAAGCGAATTTTATTCAAATATATACTTTATATCAAGTTATAAATTTGTAGTTCTATTTAAATGAACTGTTGATTTGTTGAAAGAGTAGTTTTTCTGTGGTTTTTAGCTTCTTATAACGTTTTTGTTTGTTGATAAGATGTTGATAAATGGTTAAGCGTTGAATAAATGGAGAAAAAAATTTTTTATTCATAGCAGAAGGTTCTTTACTAACATCTTATTAACACATTACTTGCTCAATTACGGGTTTTCTTTTATCTCTATGTAAAAGTTTTTTTTCAACTTTTCTATCCATTCGTTGTAGAGCTCATTTCTCTTGAGCTGGATAGCAAATTGTTCCAGCGTTGACCATTTATCATCGTAAATGGCATTGAGTTTTATTATATGGAAACCCATTTCTGTTCTGAAGGGTTGACTTATTTCACCTGGCTTGAGAGTGTCTATGACGCTTATGAATTCCTTTTGTTTTATTTGATTCTTTGGCATTCTTTCTATTCTTCCGTAGTTTGTTTTTGCATCCGGATCGTCGCTGTATTTATAAGCTGCAGAGTCAAAAGGAATTTCTCCACGGAGAATTGCATTTCTTATTTTTTTTATTTTTTTGAGAGCTTCCTCAACGTTTTTATCTGATATTTTCGGTCTTATTAGGATATGCTTGACCCTTATTTTTTCTCCTTTTCTATCCACAAATTTGATGAGGTGGAAACCAAGGTCTGTTTTGATCACGTCACTGATTTCCCCTGGAGAGAGGGAAAAGGCTACTTCTTCGAAGCTTTTTATGAAATCGCCCCTCTTTATGTATCCGAGGTCTCCCCCATATGGTGCTGTGCCGGGATCTTCTGAGAATTTTTTCGCCAGTTCCTCAAAAGACTCTCCCTGTTGTATGAGAGTTTTTATGGAATCTAAAAGGTTTAAGGCCTTTTTTATTTCACTTTCACCAGGTTTTATCTCTATTATAATGTGGCTGAAATCCACAACAGGGGGGATTTCAGGAAGGCTGTCCTTGTAAGTTTCATAAAACTTTTCCACTTCCTGTCTGGTTACCTTGATGTCGTTAAACTTCTGCCCCTTTAGTTTTTCAACCAGGAGCATATTTCGTATGATAGGTCTATAGTCTCTTTTTATCTTGGACAGAGGAGCGCCCAGAAACTCTTCCGCCTTTTCTTGTGAGCCTGCTTGCTGAATGATGTAATCTATTCTTTGATTTAAAACATCCTCTACCTCTCTATCACTTACCTCAATACTTTCTATTTTTGCCTGTTCTACAAGAATTTTGTCTTCTATAAGGGCCTTGAGAGCCATATTCCGAAGGGTGTTGTACTTTTCTTTATCCAGGGTGGGGTTTATTCCGAGCTGAGAAGCATTGAGCCTGGCGAGCTGGTCAACCTCGCTGAGTAGAATTATGTTGTCTCCAACTATGGCTGCTATTCCATCTATGAGTTCCTGACCCAAAAGAACTCCAGACAGCAGTAGAAAAATAAGAAGTCTTCTTTTTAGCATAATGTGTCTCCGTTTACTTTACGACCTCTGTTTTTATTTCATATTTGTACTTTGAGAGAAGACTGTCTACTAGGGTTTCGTAAGCTTTCTGAATTTTGAGCTGTGTTAGTCGATGAATTATCTCGTCTCTTACCTCATCAAGAGGCTTTATAGTCCCCTTTCTTTTTATTTCCAAAATTTTTATCACGTGGTATCCGTAGTCTGTGGCTATAGGTCCCAGTACTTTTCTTACCGGGGTTTCAAAAATGGTCTTGTCGAGCTCTGCAATGGGCTGTCCTTTTGTTATGACCTTTGTTTCGAACCTATATTTTCTATGGAGTTTTTCCAGCTCATTGATGTTGTTCGATAGAAAAACAGTTTTGATTCTCTTTTCTTCTTTAAAACTTTTTACAACGATGTGTACCACTTTTGCCTCATCGCGGTGTCTGGTAAAGAGCTTTCGGTGGCTCAGGTAGTAATTTCTTATTTCCTCATCGCTTGTTTTCACTCTTGAATTGACAAAAAACTTTATAAACTCGTCGATCACAAGCTGCTTCTTGTAATCCTGTACCTTCTTTTCAATAGTTTCGTCTTTATCGAAATGGTACTTTACTGCTTCTTTGTATAGCACTTCATCCACTATCCAATTTGAAACGTAATTCTTGAGATTTTGCGGTGTACTGATGTCGAATTCTGGCATGTCTTTTGACGTAAGAAAAGAGTTTCCCACTCTTGCAATATAGTCTTCTGGAAGTTTTTCTTTTGAACAGCTGAGAAACAAGACGAGCATTAAGGTGCTTGTAATCATACGGGTTTTAAACATTTAGTTTCTCCCAGTGTATTTTGAGTTTGAATTTTTCTGAGAGAGAGTTGAATATGTTTTCTTCGAGCTTTTTCCTTGTTTGTTCGAGATAATCGGCTTTGACCTTACTTTTTACCTCCTGGAACGGATAAGGTGAAGCCTCTTTCTTCTGGTAGACTTTAAGAATAGCAAAAGATTTGCCATAGGGAATAAGTTTGCTATAGACCTTCCCTGGGGGAGTCTGCATAGCTATCTTACCAAGATTAAGGTACTGTTTATCCGAAATATAACCGAGGTAGCCTTTCTGACTTTTGAAAATTTCGGTGTATTTTTCTGCAAGCTTTTCGAAATTCTCTCCAGCAAGGGCTTTCTTAAGTATTTCTTTTGCGAGGGGTTCGGAAGAAACTATTATAACACGGACTTCCGCCTTGGGTGGTTCCATGTACAAAGAATCTTTATGCTTTTGGTAGAAAAGAAAGAGGGAAGAGTCATCTGGGGAAACGCTATTTACGATTTCATTGGTTCTGTACTCCTTTATCAGTATTGTTCTGAAGAATTTTTCATACCGGGAAGAAAACTCTTTCGTTGTGTCGAGCTTCATCCTTAAGGCTTTCTGGTATATTAAGTCATTGACAACATCTTCTTCGAGAAAGGTTGTTAATGATAAAGGGGAAAAAAGAGAGCTTAGGAATCTTTTCGGGCTGTGCTCGTATTTTAGGATGAGGTCTTTTTTAGTATATTTTCCACCTTTCCAGGTGATTAGAACCTCATTTAGAGGAAACAGTTTCAGGATTTTTATGCCGTCTACTTTTTCCCCTTCTTTTCGCAGGCTTTTCACTTTTCTTCCGTAGTAGTCTGTCAGCCTGGCTATTGCGAATTTTTTTGGGGTGATATCATAATCGAATTTTATTAGATTTACCATTTCACGGTATTTTTTTCTAATTTTCCTGAGATTGGTCTTTACAAAAGTGTCTTTCAGAAAATTACGGTATTTTTCAAAAGGGGGAAGTTCTCGTTCTGTTACTGAATCAACTTTGAGGATATGATATCCCATACCGGAAATTACAGGTTCGGATATATCGCCTGGCTTTAGAGAATATACAGTTTCTCGAATAGCAGGTAACATTGTATTCCACGTGAGGTTTCCCAAGAGCCCCCCTTTGTCTGCTGTTTTTTTGTCACACGAGTATTTTCTGGCTAATCTCTCAAAAGAGGCGCCTTTTTTTAGTTCCTGGTAGATCCTTTCCGCTTCCTGGTATGCAAGTTCTTTTGAGTACCCCATCTTTGTTCTGAATGATATAAGAATATGACGAAGAGTGATCACCTTCTTGAATTTTTCGTAGAGATCCCTAAGGGTGTCTTCGGTTACAAAGGAGTCAAGAACAGTTTTTTCGAAGTAGATGTTAATAAGAGAGGTTTTTTTAAAATCATTCAGCTTTTTTGCAATTTTACTTTGTTTATTATAGCCTTTGTCTATAGCATCTTTAAGAAATAGTTCTTCTTTGCAAAATTCAAGAATTTTCTTTTTGCGGGAATTCTCGCTAAGGTTTATGAAGGAGTCTCGAGGTATGTATTTGTAGAGATCTTTTGTGGTGTAGTATTTAAAGTTTGTTGTGATAAT
Organism: Fidelibacterota bacterium; assembly: GCA_003645825.1. Taxonomy (GTDB): domain Bacteria; phylum Fidelibacterota; class UBA2242; order UBA2242; family B5-G15; genus B5-G15. The sequence continues at coordinate 2,625 of QNCQ01000102.1, read as the reverse complement.
AGCGTCTTCAGGATACTTTGTGCACGAAATAGCAAGCAGAGAAATAACGATAGCTATTGGAAACCAGCGGTTTGTCTTCATTTTGCACTCCATTCTTGAGTTCAAGCAACTCTTTTTAAGTTAAGATTATAAAGGAGTTTTAACAAGAATTCATTGAGTTCTTTTATGTTATGTTTTCTTATGAAGAGTATTACTGAATAGCGATCTTCCGGGGTGAATTTGAATCCTATTCTGGTTTCTGAATGTAACTTTTTCAGGATTTCCAGAGGGTGGTTGTTTAAAAGGGGAGACCTCCTGTCAAATTTTACTAAGACGCTATTTTCTCGAAAAGAGACTTTTTCGAACATCAACTTCTGGCACAAGAGTCTGGTGGTAAATAGGTTTAGCAGGTTTATAACTTCTGAGGGAGGGGGTCCGAACTTATCTCTTATGTCCTCGAAGATGAACTTTATTTCTTCCGGTTCGGTCGCAGCTGAAATCTTTTTGTAGTAGAAGATCCGGATAGAATCATTTGAAATATAAGAGGAAGGTATCAGGCATGGTAGTGGGAAAGAGATATCTACTTCGAACTCTGATTCTAAAGGAGCTTTTTCCTTTTGTTTGCTGGAGTTGGTTCTGTATGTTTCCAGAGCTTCTTTTAGAATCCTAATGTACATGTCGTAGCCGATGGCGTTTATATGTCCGCTTTGTTCCAATCCAAAGACGTTACCTGCGCCCCTAACTTCGATATCTTTCAGAGCGATCTGGTATCCTGAGCCAAGAGCTGTAAATTTTTTTATAGCAATCAGTCTTTTGAGTGCAGTTTCTGACAGCTGTGAGGGTTTGTTCACGATCAGGTAGGCAAAGGCTTTTCTTGTGCCCCTTCCGACTCTCCCTCGTAGCTGATAGAGCTGGGAAAGACCGAAGTTGTGGGCATTGTTAATAAAGATAGTGTTAACGTTTGGCAGATCTATTCCAGATTCGATGATAGGTGTTGTAACAAGTAGATCTACTTTTCGGTTGATAAATTTGTGCATCGTATCTTCGATTTTTCGGGGTGGCATTTGTCCATGAACAAAATTGATTTCCAGGTCAGGAAAAATCTTTTTTAGCTTTTCCGTTAGGGAAATGATAGAGTTTACTCTGTCGTGTACAAAATAAATCTGCCCTCCTCTGGAAATTTCTCTATATACACCATCTTTGATCTTCTCAATATCGAAATTGATGATTTCTGTGTGGATGGGGTGTCTGAATTTCGGGGGCGTGTTTATAAGAGAGATGTCTCTTGCCCCTATTAGGGAAAGGTAGAGAGTTCGTGGTATTGGCGTAGCCGAAAGGGACAGGACGTCAATGTTCAGCCTTAGCTTTTTAAAATGCTCCTTTTGTTTTACGCCAAAGCGTTGCTCTTCATCTATTATGAGCAAACCGAGGTTTTTGAAGCAAATATCTTTTGATAGGATCCGATGTGTTCCAATGAGGATATCTGTTATTCCCCTTTTTACCTTTTCGATTATTTTTCTTTGCCTGTCCTTCGGGATAAATCTTGAAAGGACCTCTATATTTATGGGATAGTTTTTCAGTCTTTCTTTAAAAGTTCGGTAGTGCTGTTCTGCAAGGATTGTGGTTGGTACCAGGAAAGCGACCTGTTTTGAGTCACATACTGCTTTAAAGGCAGCTCTAAGGGCAACCTCTGTTTTGCCGAAGCCGACATCTCCACACAGTAGCCTGTCCATTGGGTAGGGCTTTTCCATATCTTCCTTTATTTGCTCGATGGCTTTGATCTGGTCGGGGGTTTCTTCGAAAGCGAATTCCGATTCCATCTCCAGCTGGAGTTCCGTATCCGGTGAGAAAGAATGCCCTTTTGAGTTAAGTCTCTTAGCATAAATTTCCACAAGTTCCCCTACAATCTTTTCCGCTGTTTTTCTCGTAGCACTTTTCAATCGTTCCCATTCACCTGAGCCGAGTTTGTTGAGAAGAGGAGGAGTTTTCCCTGTGCCATAGTACTTATTGAGCTGGTTAAAATTTTCCACCGGTACGTAGAGTTTGTCTCCTCCACGATATTCTAGAACCAGACATTCCCTTTCGGCGCCGAAGGCGTAGATTTTCTGAAGTCCCTGGAATTTGCCGATACCGTAAGCTGAGTGGACGAGATAATCGCCTGGGGTCAGATTTTCGAGGTTTATCTGTTCAATGTAGCTTTCCTTTACGGTTTTGGGAAGTTGCCTATAGGTGCTTATCTTTTTTCCTGAGAAGTAGCTTGTGGAAAAGATGTATACTCCCTGTTCAGGGATAAAGAAGCTTTCGTGTAGAGGATTAGAGATGATTTGGGCTGTATTGATGTGCCGGGTTTTCAGTATTTGCTGGATATGCTTGCTCTGTGTTGGAGTGTCTGAGAATATAAGAATTGTAGGGTTCCGGTCTTTTTTTTCTATTTCCAGAATTTCCTTTATAAAACTGGAGAATCGATTTTTCCCATTTGGTATAAAAAATGGGAGGGTGTATTCGGGATCTTGGAGATCGTTTACAGCAATTGTTTTTACTTTATCAGGAAGGAGGCTCTGAATTTTCTCGTAGTTATCTCGGTATCTGTCGTGGTGGAGGAAAATAATGATTGATTTTGTTGGTATGATTCGAGGTAGAGGATAT
>QNCQ01000101.1 GCA_003645825.1 Fidelibacterota bacterium | reverse complement strand
CCTGAGAAAAAACTCATATGAAAAATTCAAAACCCCAATAAATATCCTGAAAGATTATAAAATATCCCCAAGCATTGCATCTATGCCTCCATTAATCATCTATAAATTATTTGGAGAAAATCCCTTAACCTTTCCACTTAACCTTAACTATGGCCCGTACCACCATGTTCCTGAACCTCACGAAATAGCCCTCGACAAAAGAGTTTTTGTAATATGAAAGCTACCACTATTTTATTGCGGGAACACTACCCTTAAAACATAAAATTATGGTTAGTAAACATAACATAATATTGTTATATTTGCAAATGGGAACGTTGAAGTGAGAGGGCGTTATGAAAAAGTTAAGTAAAATATTTTGCCTATTGACTTTGTTCTCATCAATAGCCTTGTTACAAGAGAATAACAATGAATTTAGAGCAGTCTGGGTTATTACCTGGGAACATATCAATCCATATAGTTCAACTGAAACCAACAAAGCCAGGGTAAGAAAAATCCTTGACAACATTAAAAAGGCCAACATGAATGCTGTTCTCTGGCAGGCAAGGCAATCAGGTACTGCTTATTACAACTCTTCTTACGAACCATGGGGATACTATGCTGGATACGAAAACCCAGGTTACGACCCTCTACAATATACAATAGAAGAAGCACATAAAAGAGGTATTGAGGTACACGCATGGTTTAACGTATTTCATTGTTCTAGTACTCATCCTGGTGCACCAGCGGCAGAACATCCTGAATGGGTATGCCGGGATGGTTATGGCAATCCTATGCCAGCGAGCCGATGTCTCTCTCCAGGATTGAAAGAAGTTAGAGACTATCTAGTAGACGTTGCAATGGAAATTGTTAATAATTATGATATCGATGGACTTCATCTCGACTTTATAAGGTGGAATGAATATACAACTTCCAACATAGGCTCAAACCTTGCAAAGTTAGCTGATGAGAATCGACTCCTTGATGGTATGATCACAAAGGAAATGGCCGAAGAACTACGAAGAACAGATTATTCAAATAGATACTTATTCGACATTGAACATCCATATAGCGGAGGAGTCCCTGAAGGTTTTAGCTCTTGGGAAGAGTGGTGGAGATGGTGTGTCACCGAGTACGTAAGAACACTACACGATTCGATTCAAAAAGTTAAACCATGGGTTAGACTTTCTGTAGCGGCTTTAGGACGTTATAACTGGGGAGTATGGAATGGTTACCATGATGTCTTTCAAGATGCTGCTCTCTGGTTTAATGAGGGTTACATAGAACAACTTACTCCAATGCATTATCATTGGACCACACCTGATGATTTTTATAAAATGCTTGAAGGGAATTGTCCCCATTGCTGGAAATATTGGATCCAAGAAGGTATAGAAGCCGGTAGGCTTTATACCGTGGGCCCTGGATCATACATACTTAAGGAAAATAATGTATGGTATAGACACCCCCAGATCGTTGAAACATGTAGGGAAGTAGATTGGACTGATGGGTTTCAGTTCTTTAGTTATGGAAGTTGGAACGCATATGACTATTGGGAAACAGCAGGTAATACTTTCTTCAGTAAACTTACTAAAATCAGAGCAACAAAACTAATTGATGATATACCTCCTGATCCTCCTCAATTGTTAATTCAGAAAACTGATTCCTTACATTACAAAATTACAGTGCAAGTACCTGATACTCTTTCATGTGGTCAGTGGATTGCTGTATATAGAATAGAACATAGCTCTGGAGGAAATTCCCTTGATCCCAACCATGACCCAATATGCCTTAGAGCTTTTTCAGACACAAATATAACTTTTGAAGAAGAATTTACAGGGCTACAAGACTTTAATGGTAAATACTGTTATTATGCAACTCTTATTGACAGATACTGGAATGAGTCTGAACCTTCAAACACTGTTATCACAGATTCCATCCCATCATTTGCTCCAACTGTTATTTCCCACTTCCCTGCCGATGGAGATACCGTAGACATAAATATTGATATTAGGATATCGTTTTCAAAAACCATGGATACTTCATCTGTAGTAAATTCTATAACTATAACTCCTGAAAAAGAATACTTAATTATCTGGTCCGAGGATAGAAAGTCACTTACAATTGATTTTCCTGAACTCCTTGATTATGCCCAAAAATACACAGTTATAATCAGTCAGGAAGCAAGAGATGTAAATGGGAAGAAACTTGACGGCAACGCAGATGGGATACCAGGTGACTCATATTCATTTACCTTTACGACTAATGATGTAGATATATATGGTCCTGTACTGATATCAAGTCATCCCAATTTTAGAAATCCAAAGAAATTTGATATCGAAGATGTAATCAATATAGAATTCAATGAAATTATCGATGAAAGTTTTGCCTCTTCTGACTTTATCTCCCTCAAAAATTATAGAGGCCCTCTCGATGTAGATTTACACCACAACATAATTAATGGAAAGAGGAGTCTTATCTCCTTGAGACCTTACGAAGCACTGATCCCATTTTTAAACTACGAGATTCATATCAGTGCAACCATAACTGATACCCTTGGCAATCCGATGGGAAATGGCGTCACTATTAATTTCAAAACCAAATCAATCCAATATGATGAAATTAAAAATATTGATAATTTCTCTCTACCAGGTGCGTGGTGGCAACCAGATGGAAGTGGTTCTACTATAGGCATAGACGCAAGTAAAACAAGATTCGGATTTACCTCTACCTATTATTTACCCGGATCAGCTTCCAGGCCAATACACAAGAGAGGCGCATATTTAAAATACAAGTGGAAGGAATCTGCTGATTCATACCTCATTAGGGAATATCTACCTGCAGGCGACCCTAAACAGCTTGAATTCGATACTACATATACATTACAATTTTTCGTTTTTGGCGATGGTAGCAAAAATAAATTCAGGTTTGCCATAGATGAGGCTCACGGATCATCATACACCGCACACGAAGTATCGAAATGGGTTACTATTGACTGGTATGGCTGGAAACTTATTGAATGGGAACTTAGTAATCCTGATACAGTTGGAAGTTGGGATGTAGCTGGAAATAATGGCATCTTAGATGGTGACAAGTATAGATTTGACAGCTTTCAAATAACAAAAACCGCCGATGGAAGTTTCGAGGGAACATTATATTTCGACGAACTTCGAATAGCTAAAAAATCGGTCTTCACGGGAATTGAAACGCAAGAAGAATCCAATATAGCCTCAAAAGTTAAACTTTACCAGAATTATCCCAATCCTTTCAACAGCTCAACCACTATTACATTCGAATTACCATCCGAAAAAGTGGTTTCTCTTGTCATCTATGATCTCCGTGGGAGGGAAGTTTGTAAACTATTGAATAACAGAAAGCTTCAACAAGGTCAATACAAAGTACGGTTTAATTCCTACACACTTACCAGTGGTGAATACATCTATGTCCTAAAATCAGGTAATGAAACTGTTTCCAGAAAAATGGTAATAATTAAGTGAGGAAAAGAGAGAGAAAAAATAATTAAACAGCCTTAAATTGGAATTAGGGGTTTTTGTGGGCTACTCTTTCTCACCACCTATAGCACCCCGGTATTCTGACACTCTCACATTCAGTCTTCTTAATATCATTTTAAATAAATAGCAACCAGTACTTCTACAATTTCCCATACTAAAAAACACACTAAAGGCTTCAAGAAATAGAAAAGGAATGACTTTTCAAAGACAAAAAAAGGGCTCGCTTGGAGCCCCTTTTTCCACTTCACTGTTATTCTCCAACTATCTTACTTCACATACAGCATTCTTCTGGCAGCAATCTTACCATCGACATCCAATCTGTAAATATAAACACCAGCTGGTAAACCAGAAGCATCAAAAGTATAATTGTAGTTGCCAGGTGTTAGATCTCTATCAACAAGAACCTTTACTTCACGACCGAGCATATCAAAAACTGAAAGTTTTACATGATGTCTCGTCTTGAGGACAAACGGGATAACAGTTGATGGGTTAAATGGGTTCGGATAGTTCTGCAGCAGCGTGAAATTAACCTCTATAACAGGCTTTTCTCCACTGTCATCTATCTTAACCGTTATCGGAGTGGCACCTGGACCTACTGGATTGGGATTGGTCCATTTCTTAATTACATTACCATCAAAATCCGCAGTGTAAGCTGTTTTTCCATCTTCGCTGAATGCGATACCTCTTGGTGCATAATATCTTCCCTGTGTGGGCTCACCAATCCAACCATAGCCGTAATTTGCCATATTATGGCCGATAGTATCAACTACTGCCCAATTCTGTGTTGGATCAAGAGCATACCACCCGGTCAAATCACCAGCATTGACATCCCAATAAGAACCAACCCACAGCAACCCATTGTTATCCCAATCAAGACACTGTGCCCAGCACTGAGTAAAGAAAGTATCAACAATAGAATACTCGCCTTCCGGGCCATCGTCACTATGATAATGAATTATACCGTTCGTGGCACCACCATAAATTCTACCATGGTACACATCTCTACCATCAGGAGTAACAACGAGCGACCTCGATATAACATCTGTAGAATCAACTACATAATTGCACAACTCAAAATCAGAATCATATATGTAGATAGGCTTCCCACCTGGAGCAACATGGGTAATGTAAATATATCCGTTTTCATCACAGGCTGCTTCCGTTAGTGAACTACCTTCTACAGGCACAACTTTGTTCATTACTTCACCGGTTTGATAGTTAATTCTCCAGAGAATATACCAATTTGTAAATAGAACATTACCATCATTATCAAGAGACAATCCACGGCAAGAATTCCAGATAGTATCAGTTACACCTTCATAAGTCAAAAACTGAATTTTTCGATCAAGGGTACCGTCTGGATTATAAACCCATAGTGGCTTGTAGGGAAGGGTATCATTCCCAACAAAGAAAGTATCTGTATAACCATAGCAACCAATCCAAATTTTTCCGTCAGGTGTTCTCACAACACCATGAGGCATACCCCCATGAAAGAAGTCAGAATCGTATGTCCACACCTGAGACATAGCAAATGTTGTGAAAAGCAAAGTTAACACTGCAACAAATAACAACTTTTTCATCATCAACCCTCCTTTTTTTCTTGGTTTGTTTCAAAAAATTTCCCTCTAAAAATTTCTCACCCCCTTTCTTTATTTTTTACATTTTTACTGCCTACCATAATATGGCGCACCCGTCTTACCGACCCAAGCTCTCAGCACTCTTACTTTCGGAGTTGTATCACCGGGTTTTTCCACATTTCTGGAAATGTACATATATTCCCCATTTCCCCAACACATATATGTAACTGGTGGGAATAAAACCGTCTCATAAAATGGGGCTGCTTCCCCGGTTTCCATATTAATCTTAGTCAAAGCTACTCCGCCAAGATAACCTCCTGCATTATCATACAACTCTTTTGCACCAATGTAAAGATACCCCTCAGAATCAAAATTAATAGACAATATTTCAGGCGTCGGCTCTCCCATATACTCCGACCAGTCAAATACAAGTTCTCTTTCCCCGAGGTCGCCATTACTATTTAAAATTTCATTCCTCCACACGCCAAAGCCTGGAATTTCCGTATTATCTCCATCATACTCGCCTGCAACATAAACATATTCACCATAAATTCTTAAAGACCTCAATTCAAAATCCACATACTCAGCAGCACCCTTAAAACTGCCATCTGAGATATTTACGACATAAATAGAATCACCCTTCCCGGCCGCATACAATAACCCGTTTTCATCAAAATCAATATCGTTTACCTTTCCAGAAAGATAGGTAATCTGCTCGGGAGCTCCACCACCCGGGGGTATTCTGTAAATCTTTTTATTGTTCCCAGAAATGATCAAAGACCCATCCGATGCTACTTTCATTCCGGTCGTTCGCAGAAATTTAGAAGAAGCATATACCTCCATCGTTTTTTCATCAGTAACTTTATAAATTTTCCTATCCTGGCAGGCAACATATATGTTCTCGTCTTTGTCACATGCGATGGCATTGGGCTTCAAAGATTCGCTAAAGTTTCCATAGTTAATAACGGCACGGGCAACTCTATAAGGTTCATATACGCCAAATAGGTACGCACCTATAATCGCCACCTGAATACGAACAGAATCCAGCACATTAATATCATCTGATTTTATTATAACTGGTACTTTTACTTTAATACGAGTCTTTGAAGTTTCGAGCACTTCCGCTCTTTTCCCATTAAAATACACAAGAACCGAATCTTTTCCTGAAACAAAATTCTTTCCAAATATCTCAACTGTTCCAACACCCTCAAACGATCCACCAGGAGGAGCAACACTATCAATTACTGGGTCCGGCAAATGAGGAGCATCCCAGTCAAAGACGCTCGGCGGATATTCCGGTTCACACCCCCAGAAAACAAACAATAGAACAAAAGCAAGTACACATGCCAATATAATTGAATTTTTCATTTTACTACTCCTTTTCATCATCTTCCCCACCCACATTTAAAATGAAAAGGTAACACTAAATCTTTGCACATTATCAAACACTCCATATGGAGTGTATGCATAATCTATCCCTACCCCATATACATTTATCCCCATACCATATACCATATCCTT
>QNCQ01000100.1 GCA_003645825.1 Fidelibacterota bacterium | reverse complement strand
GCTTCTGGCCATGGAGGAACTTCTGGACGCGGTCATAAAGGAGAGAAGTCGAGATCCGGTTCTAGAAGTCGAGCCTGGTTTGAAGGTGGGCAGATGCCGATTTACCGAAGAGTGCCGAAGAGAGGGTTTAAGAGTTTAAATAAAGTAGAGTATCAGATTGTTGATATAAAGGATATTGAGAAGATTGAAGCTTCTGAGATAAGGATAGAAGAGCTGGTAAAAAGTGGGCTGGTAAAGAGTTCCAGAAAACCGGTTAAGATTCTTGGAGATGGAGAACTGTCCAGAGCGGTAACAATTTATGCTAATGCTTTTAGTGAGTCAGCAAAAGAAAAGATAGAAAAGGCTGGTGGGAAAGCAGAGGTAGTATGATTCGACAGTTTCAAAACATATTCAAAATTCCAGAATTAAAAAGAAGAATTCTTTATACCCTTGGGTTACTCACGGTTTTCAGGATAGGAGCCCATATTCCTATTCCAGGAATTGATACGGAAGTGCTTGGTGCTGCAATCAGGAATTTTTCTAACACCCTTTTCGGTCTGTATGATTTGTTTGCAGGGGGAGCTTTTCGAAAGGCTACGGTTTTTGCTCTTGGAATAATGCCTTATATCAGTGCATCAATTATTTTACAGCTTCTTGGTGCTGTTTTTCCATATCTTCAGAAGCTTCAGAGAGAGGGCGAAGAGGGGAGAAAAAAGCTTACGCAAATGTCTAGGTATCTTACGGTGCTGATTGCGGGGCTTCAGGCTTTTGGAATCAGTCAGTTTTTGATGAGTCCTCAGATGTCTGCCCGTATTGGGGATAGAGTATATCCAGTTGTACCACATCCTGGAGTTGGATTTGTATTGTTAACGATGTTGACTCTTACGACTGGTACCATACTTTTGATGTGGTTAGGAGAGAGGATTACCGAAAGAGGAATTGGTAATGGTATCTCGCTTATCATAATGGTAGGTATTCTTGCAAGGTTTCCAAACGTGGTCGTCAGTGAAATTACTTTGATTAAAGAGGGGGTTAGAGGCGTTTTCACTGAGGTAATTTTGCTTGGTTTAATGTTTGTGATTGTTGGCTTTGTGGTGCTACTGACTCAGGGTACAAGGAAAATTCCTGTGCAGTATGCAAAAAGAATTGTTGGAAGGAAGGTTTATGGGGGACAGGCAACGCATATTCCTTTGAGGGTTAATTCGGCAGGCGTAATGCCAATAATATTTGCTCAAGCAATCATGTTTTTACCCAGTACGATTGCAACGTTTTTTCCTAATAGCGATTTCATTCAGGGCATAATGAGGTTTTTTAGTATCCGTTCACCTGTTTACTGGATAATTTATGGGGTATTTATTGTATTCTTTACTTATTTTTATACAGCCATCGTTTTTAACCCGGTTGAGGTTGCTGATAATATGAAGAAATATGGTGGTTTTATACCTGGGATAAGGCCAGGGAAAAGGACTGCGGAGTTCATAGATAATGTGCTTACGAGAGTAACACTTCCAGGTTCAATATTTCTGGCATTTATTGCGGTTTTCCCGTACATCCTGATGAAAATTACAAACATTAACTATGATCTTGCTTCTTTTTATGGTGGGACAAGTCTTTTGATTGTGGTTGGGGTAGCACTTGATACTTTGCAGCAGATAGAATCTCATCTCTTGATGAGACATTATGATGGTTTTCTGAAGACAGGAAAAATCCGTGGCAGGAGAAGGTAGATTAAAATGATTTATATAAAAACAGAGGAAGAGATAGAAAAAATAAGAGATAGTTGCAGAATAGCTTATAGAACGGTGATGATGCTTGGGAAATATATCAAACCGGGAATTAAGACATCCGAGCTGAACAGTATTGCAGAGGATTTTATTTTGAAGAATGGAGCCCGTCCTGCTTTTAAAGGGTACAAAGGATATCCGGCTACGATATGTACCAGTATAAATGAAGAAGTTGTGCATGGAATACCAGGTGACAGAAAGCTGAAAGAGGGGGATATAATTAGCGTTGATATTGGTACTTGTCGAAATGGATATTATGGTGATGTGGCTTTTACTTTCCCTGTAGGAGAAGTAGATGATGAGAAGAAAAGGTTGATGGATGTTACAAGGGAGAGTTTGTATAAGGGGATTGAGAAGGCGGCTCCTGGAAATAGATTGTCTGATATCAGCCATGCTATACAGAGTTACGTAGAAGCTAATGGCTTTTCAGTTGTGAGGTCTCTTGTGGGACATGGGATAGGTAGGAATTTACATGAAAGTCCTGAGGTTCCAAACTACGGCGCGCCTGGTATGGGGCCAGAGCTGAAGCCAGGGATGTGCCTTGCGATTGAACCTATGGTTAATGCTGGAATGTATGAGGTCTATACCCTCGATGATGGGTGGACAGTTGTTACTCTTGACGGAAGGCCATCTGCCCATTTTGAGCATACAGTGGCCATTACTGAAAATGGCCCTGTTATTTTAACTGCTGATTAGTGGGAGGAATATGGCAAAGGAAAAGTTAATAAAGGTGGATGGTACGATAAAAGAATGTTTGCCCAACGCTATGTTTAAGGTGGTGCTTGAGAATGGACATGAAGTTCTGGCCCATGTATCCGGGAAAATGAGGATGCACTTTATCAAGATACTTCCAGGGGATAAAGTTACGCTTGAACTATCACCTTATGACCTGAAACGCGGAAGGATAATATATCGGTACAAGTGAATTATAAGGGGGAAAAAATGAAAGTGAGAGCATCTGTCAGGAAGATATGTGATAAATGTAAGATAATAAAAAGAAAAGGTGTGGTTAGAGTGATTTGTCCGAATCCAAAGCATAAGCAGAGGCAGGGATAAAAATAAGGGGAGGTTGACTTGGCACGAATAGCGGGTGTGGATTTACCAAGAGAAAAAAAGGTGAAGATTGGTTTAACATATATTTTTGGGATTGGAAGGACCAAAGCGCTTAAGATTCTGGAAAAAGCTGGTGTTGATCCTGAGAAGAGGGTTAAGGATTTAGCTGATCAGGAAGTGCGGAGGATCCGGGAAATTATAGCAAATGAGGAAAAGGTTGAGGGAGCTCTTCGAACAGAGGTCCAAATGAATATAAAGAGGTTGATAGATATCGGTTGCTATAGGGGACTGAGACACAGACGTGGACTCCCCGTGAGAGGGCAAAGAACGAGAACCAATGCAAGAACGAGAAAGGGACCGCGAAAAACAGTGGGCAAAAAGAAGAAGAAAGTTGGCAAGAAAGGTTAGTGCTGGAGGTGAATAGTGGCAAGGAGAACTTCTGCGAAGAAGAAAAAGAAGAAGATTAGTGTAGATTCCGAGGGTATTGCTCATGTAAAAGCTACGTTTAACAATACAATTATCACTATTGCAGATAGGTACGGTAACGTGATATCCTGGGCGTCAGGTGGTACAGTTGGGTTTAAGGGAACGAGGAAGAGTACCCCATTTGCAGCTCAACAAGCCGCTATGAGAGCGGCAAAAGAAGCGATGGATCTGGGTCTTAAAAAGGTAGAAGTCTGGATTAAGGGACCAGGGGCCGGCAGAGAAGCTGCAATTAGGTCGCTAAATGTTGCAGGTTTGCAAATAACGGCTATAAAGGATGTAACTCCGATACCTCATAATGGTTGTAGGCCACCTAAAAGAAGGAGAATCTAATTAAAAACAAAAGTAGAGGTTAAGAGATATGGCAAAATATACAGGGCCAAAATGTAGATTATGTAGAAGAGAAGGAATGAAACTCTTTCTGAAAGGTGATAGATGTCTTTCTGAGAAATGTTCATTTGAGAAGAGAAGCTATCCTCCAGGACAGCATGGACAGACGCTGACAAGAAGACCCTCGAACTATGCACTTCAGCTAAGAGAAAAACAGAAGATTAAGAGAATATACGGAGTTCTGGAACGTCAGTTCAAAAAGTACTTTGAGATGGCAAGCAGACGAAAGGGTAAGACCGGTGATAACCTTATGAAGATATTGGAAAGCAGGCTTGATAATGTAGTTTACAGGCTTGGGTTTGCAGCGTCTCGCTCACAGGCAAGGCAGCTGGTTAATCATGGGCATTTTCTTGTGAATGGCAGGCCGGTTAATATTCCTTCGTACCTTCTGAAACCTGGTGATATAGTTCAGGTAAGGGAAAAAAGCAAAAAGTTACAGATAATACATGATGCTATGAGAAGAATTAAGGGAGAGCATGAGCTTCCATGGTTAATTCTTGAAAAGGCCAAGATGAGGGGTATTTTTATTCAGCCGCCAGGGAGAGACCAGCTTGATCTTGATGTGAAGGAGTCTCTCGTTGTTGAGTTGTATTCTAAATAAAAAAGTAGGTGGGAGCGATGTCAAATAAAAATGAGATAATTGCAAGGGTAGAAAAAGATATAAAGGATAACACTTTTGGCAGGTTTGTTCTGCAGCCTCTTCAGAGGGGTTTTGGTACGACTATAGGCAATGCGATGAGAAGGGTACTTTTGACTTCTGTTCCGGGCGCTGCCATTACTTCAATACGGATAGACGGAATTCTACATGAATTTTCCACTATTAAGGGAGTGGTTGAAGATGTGCCAGAAATCATATTGAACCTTAAGCAGGTTCGAATAAAACTACATGACCCGAAACCTGACAAAGTTACCCTACATCTGAAGGGTCCTGGGGAGTTCACTGCTGGAATGATAGGGAAAAACAGCACTCAGTTTGAAATAATGAATCCTGACCTCCATATATGCTCTATGAATGAAGATGCGGACTTTACAATGGAGCTTAGAATCGCTAAGGGTACGGGATGGGTTCCTGCAGAGAGAAATAAGACAGTAGATTATCCGATAGGAACAATTTTCATTGATTCTATCTTTTCACCGGTTAAGAATGTTGCGATGAAAGTAGAAAATCTACCAGGGGCGCCCAAGGAACTAATGGAAAAGCTCACTCTTGAGGTTACTACAGATGGGAGTGTTACCCCGGATGAAGCAATTGGTTGTGCTGCAAATCTTTTGATTGATTTCTTTAAGTTGTTTGTGACCGGTGAGGCAAAACCAATTGAGATAAAAGACGAAAAGCCAGATGAAGAAATAGTGAGAATACGGAATCTTTTGAGAAAGTCTGTTGATGAAATGGAATTATCTGTTAGAGCTTATAATTGTTTGAAAGCCAACAATATCAAAACAATTGCTGATCTTGTTTCCAGAGACGAACAGGAAATGTTAAGATTTAAAAATTTTGGGAGAAAGTCGCTCAACGAATTGATGGTTAAACTGAAAGAAATGGGATTACATTTTGGAATGGATGTTAGCAAATATCTGAATTCGGAAGAAGAGTAAAATCTAAGGAGTAGTTGTTATGCGTCATCAGAAGAGAGTACCTAAATTAGGGAGAACCGCAAGTCATAGAAAAGCTTTGTTGTCAAATCTGGCAATACAGTTGATAAAGCATGGCAGAATAAAAACCACAGATGCAAAAGCAAAGGCACTGAGAAGTGTGGTAGAGAGACTGGTTACATATGGTAAAAAGGGGACAGTTCATCATAGACGGTTAGCTTATAGAGTCTTGAAAGATAGAAAACTTGTGAAGTTGCTTTTTGATCATATTGCTCCTCAATATGCCAGTAGAGACGGTGGATATACCAGAATAGTTAAGCTTGGTTACAGGGATAATGACTCTGCTCCTATTTCCCTGATCGAGTTTGTTGATTACAAGATGCCAGAAGATAAGGAAAGTAAAAAAGCAAAAGAGAAAAAAACTAAATCGAAAGAAAAGGAAAAAGTTGCTTAGCGTTAGATTATGAATTTAGTGGTACATTTTAGGAAGGCAGTTTTGTTGACTGCCTTTTTTTTTCTTTTTACAGGGGAACTCTGGTCTCAGATTGATAGACTGGGACTGTGGGTGATTAGAGACCAGCTTACAAGTGCGGAAAAAATAGATTCGGTTGTGGAATTCGCTCAAAAGAATGGTTTTACTGATTTGTTTGTTCAGGTACGGGGAAGAGATGATGCTTTTTATAATTCACGGAAAATAAGAAAGTCCAGGCTGATAACACAAAGCGATTTTGACCCACTTAAATATGTGTTGGATCAAGTAAAGGGCAAAAAAATAAAAGTACATGCATGGGTTAACGTTTATCTTGTATGGACTTCCAGGAAGTTACCGGATAAAAGCCATGTGATTATGAAGAGTCCAGAATGGTGTGCCGTAGATAAAGATTGTAATGTAGCAGATGCAGTTAAGAGGCTGGATTATCTCAGAAAGAAAAGGGAAGGGATATACCTCTCACCCCTTGTTCCAGAGGTAACCGAGTATCTGTTTTTAGTTATGAAGGAACTTATAGATAATTATTCCATAGATGGTCTTCACTTCGATTACATAAGATATGCAAATGGGAATTACGATTATAACGCTATAGGGCGATTTCGCTTTAAAAGAATGTATGGGTTTGATCCTCTTTTGTTTACATTGTCAAGTAAGGATTTTCTTAAAGGACTGGATGAAGATATTCTGGATACGCTGAAAGTTAGATGGAATGAGTTTCTCAGGGAAGGGGTAACGAATTTTGTCTTCAGAGTAAGCAGGTATGTTAATGCCAGCGGAAAAGAGGTTTTGCTAAGCGCAGCAGTTAAGCCTGATCCATTTGAGGCAAAGAATTATTATTATCAGG
>QNCQ01000099.1 GCA_003645825.1 Fidelibacterota bacterium | reverse complement strand
GCTTTGGACTTAAAATTGTTACTATGGTTCTTCCTTCCCCCTTTGGCGGCCTCTCTATATTCGCATGCTCTTCGAGTTCCTCACAGACAGTTTTCATCAACTCGTATCCCAGTTCTGTATGAGCCAGTTCTCTCCCCCTAAATAAAAGGGTAAACTTTACCTTATTACCTTCCTTAAGAAATTCCCTCGCTTTCTCAATTTTCAATCTGAGATCATTCCTATCTATATTTGGCCTTAGCCTCAGTTCCTTGATTTTTATTACATGCTGCGCCTTTTTTCCTTTTCTATCCTTAATCTGTTGCTGGTACTTATATTTCCCATAATCCATTACTCTGCACACTGGCGGATCAGCATTCGGTGCAACTTCCACAAGGTCAAGACCTTTCTCTTCCGCATATCTCAATGCATCTTTGATGGAAACAATCCCGACTTGCTTGCCGGTCTCATCAACCAGCCTGACTCTGGACGCTCTAATACGTTGGTTTACTCTAAGATCTCTTTCTATTTTAACCCCCTTTTTTACTTTCCTTCTTTTATTAAGTTAAAGGTTTCCTCCCACGTAAAGACACCAAGCGAACCTTTCTTACGTCTTCTCACAGACACTCTGTTGGTGCTCACCTCTTTCTCCCCTATAATCAGCATAAAAGGAATTTTCTGAAGCTCAGCTTCCCGAATTTTCTGCCCAATAGTCTGTGACCTATTATTCAATTCAACTCTGATTCCCCTCTCCTTCATATAATTAAATACCTCACAAGCATAATCAGCCTGCTTATCGGTAATCGGCAAAACAACCGCTTGCACCGGGGCAAGCCATACCGGAAAATCTCCAGCAGAGTGCTCCAGCAATATCCCCACAAAACGCTCAATAGAGCCAAGAATAGCTCTATGAATCATATAAGGCCTTTTCTTTGTACCATCCTCCGCAATATAACTCATATCAAATCTTTCGGGCAGATTGAAATCAAACTGAATGGTGGTACACTGCCATGATCTCTCCAGAGCATCCCTTATTTTTATGTCTATCTTTGGGCCATAAAAAGCTCCGCCTCCCTCATCAATACTATAATCAATATTAAGTTTTTCAAGAGCTTTTTTTAGTGAATAGGTAGCAACATCCCACATCTGAATACTGCCCGTAAACTTTTCCTCCGGCCTGGTAGAAACATAAATATCAAAATTCTCAAAACCAAAATTCCTCAGGAAACTGATAGAAAACTCAACCAGTTTCTCTATCTCCTCATCCAGCTGCTCAGGAGTACATATAATATGAGCATCATCCTGAGTAAAACCCCTAACCCTCATCAACCCGTGCAATACTCCAGACAACTCATACCTGTAAACAGTCCCGAGCTCAGCATACTTTATCGGTAGATCCCTATAACTTCTCGTTTTAGACTTGTATATCATTATATGGAAAGGGCAATTCATTGGTTTAACATAGTACTCATCGTTCTCCACCTTCATGGCATCAAACATTGACTCTCTATAAAAACCCAAATGGCCACTTATCTCCCACAATCTCGCTTTACCAATGTGAGGCGTTTGAACAAGCTGATAACCCCGCTCAAGATGTTCCTTTATCCAAAGATCCTCTATAATTTTTCTTATTATCGTTCCTTTTGGAAACCACAAAACCAATCCAGGTCCTACATTTTCATTGATATCAAACAACTCCAGCTGCCTACCCAGAACCCTGTGGTCACGCTTCTTCGCCTCTTCCAAAAACTTCAAATATTTATTCAAAGCTTCCCTGGTGGGAAAAGAAGTGCCATATATCCTGGTTAACATTTTATTTCTAGAATCACCACGCCAGTAAGCTCCCGCAACACTCAGAAGTTTAAAAGCTCTAATCTTACCAGTCGAAGGTAGGTGTGGCCCTCGACATAAATCCACAAAATCATCCTGTCTATAGATAGAAACCACCTCTGTATCAACAATATCATTTAAAATCTCAACCTTATAGATCTCCCCCCTGTCTGCGAAAAACTCAATAGCCTCAGACCTCGTCATTTCAACTCTTTCAATCGGATGATCCGCCTTTATAATTTTTCTCATCTCTTCTTCAATTCTCGGGAGATCATCCTCCTTTATCGGAGGCTCAACATCAATATCATAATAAAACCTTTTCTCGAGAGCAGGTCCAATCGCTATCTTCGCATCCGGGTACAACCTTTTAACAGCCTGTGCCATCACATGAGCAGTGGTATGCAATATAATCTCCTGAGCCTCAGGATCATTATAAGTAATTATTTTTATACTGGAATCTTTCTCTATCTTGAATGATAAATCAACCAGCTGGTTATTTATTTTTGCCGCTATCGCTTTCTTAAATAAACCCTCACCCAATCCCTTCGCAAGTTCAGAAGCCGTAATCCCAGATTCTACTTCTATTTTTGACCCATCTGGTAAAGTCACTGATACCGTCTTCTTCCTTTCCAAAACTCTTTTCCTTCTCCCTTACCTTAACCAATAGTTTACCTCACACGAATTTAACATTCCAGAAAAATCGTGGGCGGTACTGGACTCGAACCAGTGACCTCTTGCATGTCAAGCAAGCACTCTAACCACCTGAGCTAACCGCCCATTAGAAAATCAAATATCTTGGCTAATTTAAATAACGCAACCCTTACATTCAACGAAAAGCTTATCCTTTAACTATTGGCTCAATCTCCAGAAAAGCTGTAACCAAAAACAAACGAAAAAGGAATCACTCTCAGGCCTTTTATTGCTCTGGTGCCTCTTTTTCTTCCTGTTCTTCTTTAAGCTTTTTTATCCTTTCCCACTCGATTTTTTCTTCCTCCGGTTCAATAACCATAAGATTTCTATACCGCCGTAATCCTGTCCCGGCTGGTATCAATCTTCCAACAATTACGTTCTCTTTCAGGCCTCGCAGGTAGTCCGTTTTACAAGCCACAGCAGCATCAGTAAGAACCCTCGTAGTTTCCTGGAATGACGCAGCCGAAATAAAAGAATCTGTATTCAAAGAAGCTTTCGTAATACCAAGCAACACCTCGCTGAATTTTGCCGGTCTTGCCTGCCTCGCTCTCGCGGGCTGCTTTCCCTCATCTCTTAACATTCTGTTAAATTTAACAAAATCTCTCTTGTGTACAACATCACCAACGTCCCAATCAGAATCACCAGGATTGGTAATAACCACATAATTCGCAATCCTCTCATTTTCCCTGAGCAATTCGGACTTGTTAACCCTATCACCCTCAAGAAGCCTCGTATCACCCGGATCCTCAACTTTAACCTTTTGCATCATCTGGCGAACTATCACCTCTATGTGTTTGTCATTTATTCTTACTCCCTGTAACCTGTAAACTTCTTGAATCTCATTCACAAGATACTCCTGGACTCTCCGCGGGTCCTGCACCTTCAAAATATCCTGCGGAGCTACCGGACCATCACACAGTCTATCTCCTGCTTTGACCTCATCTCCCTGATTAACCAGAACATATTTACCGTAAGGGATCTTGTACTTTTTCTGCTGCCCGTTCGCTGCAGTTACGATTATCTCTCTTATACCTCTGACTGTCGGACCGAATGATACTTTACCATCTATCTCACTAATTACCGCAGGATCGGAAGGACGACGAGCCTCAAAAAGCTCCGCCACTCTCGGAAGACCTCCTGTAATATCCTTGGTCATCCCGATCTCTTTGGGCATCTTTGCTATCACATCACCTGCAACAACTTCCTCACCATCTTTAACGACAATAATAGCCCTTATCGGAAGGATAAACCCAGGATGCACTATCTCCTGCCCGTTCTTTTGCTCTACAATATCAATTCTGGGTTGCAAAGTTTTGTCCTTGGCTTCAATTACAATTCGAGATTTATGTCCAAATTCATCCGTTTCAACACTGTAGGTAACATTTTCAATAAGATCAACGAAACGAACCTTACCAGAATGCAGCGCCAGTATCTGATCCGTATAAATATCCCACCTGAATAGCAGATCTCCTTTTGTTACCTTATCCCCTTCTTTAACAAAAACATGAGCTCCATACGGAATATTATATGAAGAGGTCACTCTGTCATTTTCATCTATTATTACCATGCTTGAATTTCTAGCAAGAGCAACGTAATAATCTCCTTTAGCATACTTCACACATTTATAGTTGTCAGAAAAATGTATTCGTCCGCTCGTTTTGGCTATAGTATCTGACTCCTCCACTATTCTTGCTGCGGTTCCACCATAATGGAATGTACGCAACGTCAACTGAGTACCCGGCTCTCCAATAGCCTGAGCCGCCATAATTCCGA
Source organism: Fidelibacterota bacterium (assembly GCA_003645825.1). Taxonomy (GTDB): domain Bacteria; phylum Fidelibacterota; class UBA2242; order UBA2242; family B5-G15; genus B5-G15. The sequence goes on along the minus strand of QNCQ01000099.1, from coordinate 2,374 downwards.
CAGCCTCCCCAACATTAACCATCTGTCCTGTAGCAAGATTCCTACCATAGCATTTTGCGCAAACACCATGCTCAGACTCACATGTAAGAACGGATCTTATTCTAACCTTTTCGATACCAAGACTCTGAATTTTGACTGCGGTATCCTCATCAATCTCCTGACCAGCTTCCACGAGTATCTCATTCTCATTTTCCGGATTGAATATATCTTCCTGCGCCACTCGCCCAACAATTCTGTCTGCCAGACTCTCTATAACACTCTCTTCCTTTTTCAGGGCAGTAACTTCAATACCGTTAATCGTACCACAGTCCTCCTCAGTAACCACCACATCCTGAGCGACGTCGACAAGCCTCCTTGTCAGATACCCCGCATCCGCTGTCTTAAGTGCCGTATCCGCAAGACCTTTACGAGCACCATGGGTGGATATAAAATACTCAAGAACAGAGAGTCCCTCCTTGAAATTGGATGTAATCGGTGTCTCAATAATCTCACCAACCTGACCCGTGAGAGTTTTCTGTGGTTTTGCCATTAAGCCCCTCATACCGGCAAGCTGTTTAATCTGCTCCTTACTGCCCCTTGCACCAGAGTCAGCCATCATAAAAACCGGGTTAAACCCATCTTGGTCCTTCGAAAGATGTTCAAAAAGAATATCAGTAATCGTATTTGTAGCGTGAGTCCATTCATCAATAACCTTATTGTACCTTTCTCCCTCTGTAAGTATTCCCTTGCGGAATTTATTCTGAATATCATCTACACGCTTAAAGGTTTCCTCTATTATCTCCTCCTTTTCCTCCGGGATCAAAATGTCCGCAATGGAAATAGTTGCTCCTGCCTGAGTAGCAAACTTAAATCCCAGATCTTTTAATCTATCCAGAAACTTCACTGTCTCATAATTACCTATTTTCCTGAATGTGTATCCCACAATCTTCTCAAGTCTTGACTTTGTTATAAGCTCATTTACGTAACCAATTCCTTTGGGCAAAATACTGTTAAAAATTGCCCTTCCCACTGTAGTATCTATCAGTTTACCATCAACCCTTACCTTTACCTTCGCATGCAGATCTACTTCACCAATCTCATAAGCATAAGTTACCTCCTCAATGGAACTAAAAATCCTCCCTTCCCCTTTAGCACCATCCTTCTTTTTCGTAATATAGTAAATTCCAAGAACCATATCCTGAGAAGGAATGGCTATAGGATTCCCGTGAGCCGGATGCAGAATATTGTGGCTGGAAAGCATCAATACCCTTGCTTCCATCTGCGCTTCGAAAGAAAGCGGAACATGGACAGCCATTTGGTCACCATCAAAGTCAGCATTAAAAGCAGCACAGACAAGAGGATGTATCTGTATCGCCAGCTCATCAGTAAGAACAGGCTGAAAAGCCTGAATTCCCAGTCTATGAAGGGTAGGTGCTCTGTTTAGTAAGACAGGATGATCCTTTACAACATACTCAAGCACACGATAGACCTCTGGATTTTTATTTTCAATCATCAATTTTGCAGCCTTCGGGGACTTAGCTATATCTCTTTTCAGAAGTTCATGCATAATATGGGGCTTGAACAGTTCAATCGCCATCTCCTTCGGTAAACCACATTCATTCAACCTCAGCTCTGGCCCAACCACAATAACAGACCTGCCGCTGTAATCAACTCTCTTCCCAAGAAGGTTCTGTCTGAATCGCCCCTCTTTACCCCTTAGCATATCACTGAGACTCTTAAGGGGCCTTCTGGTACTACCCCGAACTTCTGTTGTACGCTTGCTATTATCAAAAAGAGAATCGACCGCTTCCTGCAACATTCTCTTCTCATTTCTTAAGATGACATCCGGAGCCTTTATCTCCATCAACTGTTTCAGGCGGTTATTTCTTATTATCACCCTTCTATACAGATCATTCAGATCGCTCGCCGCAAATCGTCCACCTTCAAGAGGAACTAGAGGTCTTAAATCAGGTGGTATAACTGGCAACATTGTAATTACCATCCATTCAGGCTTATTTACAGGTTTTCCTTCCTGGGGTAAAAATGCCTGAACCACTTTTAACCTCTTAAGTATCTCACTCTTCTGGGACTCGGACCGGGAAGTTTTTAAATCATGCTTTAATTTGGCTACAAGAACTTCAACATCAACCTGCCTCAACAGATCTCGAATAGCTTCCCCACCTGTCTTCGCAATAAAGTATTCCTGGGCCTCTTCCTCATCAAAAATCTCCGTTTTCGGGCCATACTGCATCATATTCTCAAAGTATTCCTCTTCTGTAATAACCGCTTTGTACGGAAGGTTGGATTTACCAGGATTAATTACAACATATTTCTCATAATATGTGATCTCCTCAAGCTCTCTAGAAGGAATATCGAGTAGATAATAAAGCTTGCT
>QNCQ01000098.1 GCA_003645825.1 Fidelibacterota bacterium | reverse complement strand
CCTTCCTCCAGTAGAGTTGTATCAACGATCACGGAAAGCTTAGCTTTTATAATTTCGGAATCTTCCTTAAGAACTCTTTTTACGCCATCGACTGAATCTGGTATGATACCACCCAGCTTGGTAAAACATATCGTTTTATCTCCTGTGTCATTCAGAACATAGATAGTGTAGGTTAAGAAGTCTCCATCAGGGTCTTTTTCCTCTCTGAACACGACGTATGAATCCGGTTTTAGAACCGCTCCTCCTGTTGGGCGAATTATGTCTGGTACGGGAGGGGTTCTGTTTCCCGTGTTTACAATAAACTTTACGGTGTTTTGTGACTCTCTCTGGTTTCCGTCTATGTCTACTGCTAAAACTCTTAAAGAATATCGTGTATGATTCCTCAAAGAATCGATAGGTATCTTATAGCTCGTGTCTTTTAATATTTTTTCGAAGACTGGCTTTTGCAGGGTTGAATCAGGAAATACCTGGAGCTTATACCTAAGGTAGCCGGAAAAAATGTATTCGGGGTCTTTGCTTTGCTGCCATCTCACCGAAATATCCCCGCCAACGGTGTCGGGTATTTCTCTGCTGATCTTAAAAGCTGAAGGAGGGCTATCTACCCTGCTTACAAATATCTTTTGAGGCCTTGACCAGTTGGAAAATTCAGCACCATCGAACGCCCTGGCGGAGATATAAAGTAACCCGTCTTCCGGGAAATTGTTTTCTATTCTCAAGCGATAGAATCTGGCACCTTTCAGATTTGGGGAGGACTGAAACGTTGTATCGAAAACAACATCAATTCTTCCTGAATCTGTGGATACCACAATCTGATACCACAGAAATTCTTCACTTACTTCTCTGTCTTTTGAGGGTTTGAACTGTATTTCAAGCAGCTTGCCGGAAGCGATAATTGTATCAGGCGGAAGTATGTCTGGAACTTGTGGCACTGTATTCATTCGAAAGTTTACCGAATACCAATCTGACCATTCATCTTTCTTCAATTTTTTGGATACCGAAAAGCTGTACCAGAAACCATCCCTTAGCAGATTTTCTTGGAAGAGGAAGGTACTATCAGGCAGATAGATTTCTCCGGTTTCCCAGATGATGGAATCTCCCTTCTGAGTTGGAGTGCTCAACTTGAATCTATAAACCCAATCTCTTACTTTTCCAGTTATCGACCATTTAAATCTAGGGTGATGATTCTTTACCTGGAGAGTGTCTTTTTCTCCCACAATCCTCAGATTCCTGATAATCGGGCTGGAAAATAGCATGCTAAAGAGAAGTATCTGGATAAAAAGAAATTTCAGAGTTCTGTATTCAAAGTTATCTTTCATTTGTTTTTTTACACGACAAGTTCGTCGTATAATCTATGCATGGACTCTCTGAGTTGTTCAAGGGAACCATTGTTGTCTATGACAAAATCTGCTAGCTTCTTTTTTTCTTCCTCCGGCATCTGGAATTTGATTCGCCGCATTATTTCTTCTCTGGACAGGTTCCCTCTCCTGAGAGCCCGCTCGAGCCTTATTTTGAGTTTGGCATATATCAGAACAGTGTAATCGAGCCGTGCATCGAGCCCTGATTCAAAGATAAGAGGAGCATCTACAACGAACAACTCGGTCTTACCTCTATGGCTTTCTATCTCCTCTTCAAGGACTTTAATTACTTCGGGATGAACAATGTTGTTAAGTGTTGATTGATTCTCTTCGGATACAAATGCCAAAGAGGCTAATTTCTTTGTATCGAGTCTTCCTTCTCTAACAACTTTTACGTTAAACGTTTCTTCTATCGTCTGCTGCACATGCTGATTGGTAAGGATTATGTTTTTAGCAACAGCATCAGCGTCAAAAACTACTGCTCCTTTTTCTTTAAGGAATCCGCATGCTGTTGTTTTTCCCGATCCCAACCCTCCGGTGACCCCGAGAGTTATCATCATTTTCCCCCAATCTAAACTTTATTTAGAAGATTAGTTTTCAAAGTTTTAGAGCCCTAACTACAGAGGTAAAGACTTCTTGGGGTGACCTGGAAGCATCTACCTCCTTTAATATTTCTTTTTTCAGATAGTATTCAATTAACGGCTCTGTTTGCTTTCTGTAAACCCGGAGTCTGTTCCGGACAGTTTCCGGTCTGTCATCCTCTCTCTGAATCAATTTGCTTCCACAGATATCACAAAGCTCATCCTTTTTCGGGGGACTGGTTATGAGATTGTATACAGTGTTGCATTCAGGACATACTCGGCGAGAAGTTAATCTTTTTATTAACTCCTCGTTATCGACCTTTAAAAGTATAGCACTATCCAGTTTGTCTGAATATTTTTTCAGTAGTTTATCAAGACCCTCTGCTTGGACCACAGTTCTTGGGAACCCATCAAAAATCACATTCTTTTCACCCGATTTCTGACGATAGATTACATCCTCAATGAGCTCCAGGATTATACTGTCTGGAACGAGCTCTCCTTTGTCCATATACTCTTTTGCTTTTATGCCGAGTTCTGTTCCGTTTTTCACTGCCTCTCTCAGAATATCTCCCGTAGATACCTGATGGAAGCCATGATTTTTCACAAGCAACTGCGCTTGGGTACCTTTACCAGCTCCGGGAGGTCCCAGTAGTATTATCTTCATTTTTTCCTCCTCGTATTTTTCCCAATGCCCCTTACACAGAACTTAAAATGACGATTGTATGCTCGGGTGTCATGCTATAGCAATATCCCAGCTATACAGGCCGTTATCCATGAGGCAATAGCGCCACCGAACATTGCTTTTAGTGCTACCTTTGATAGGTCTGATCTCCTCTCGGGAGCCAGAGCCCCTATTCCCCCTATCTGTATTCCTATGGAGGCAAAATTTGCAAATCCACACAACGCATAGGTTGCAACGATAACTGCTTTTTCACTCAGTACAGAAGCAGCCTTCAGTTGTGCAAGAGAAGAGTAAGCTACGAACTCATTCAGGGCTATCTTTATACCGAGCAGATTTCCCACCTCTTTCGCATCCTGCCACGGGACTCCCATCAGGAAAGCCAGAGGGCTGAAGATTGCTCCAAAGATAGTTTTCAAACTGCCCGGAAATACACCCTCGTACTCTCCCCTTATAGGAGAGAAACCTGAGGGAGTGGAATAGACTATGTACTTTCCTTTTAGGATGGCTCCATCTATTAACCTGTCAAGTAGTGAAAGTATTGAGTCGAGAAGTCCTATCAGGGCAATAAAGGCAATCAGCATAGCTCCAACATTGACGGCAAGTTTAAGGCCGTCGGTGACTCCCCGAGAAGCTGCATCCAGCAGGTTGGTAGCTTTGACCACATCCCTGGGTACCTCAACCTCTCCTGCGGTTTTTGACCTTTCTGTCTCAGGGAAGATTATCTTGCCAATCATCAAGGCTGCAGGAGCACTCATCACACTGGCCGCTATAAGATGCCCCGCACTAATTCCCATTCTTATGTAACCGGCAAGAACGCCACCTGCAATGGTTGCAAACCCACCTACCATAACCGTTAGTATTTCGGACAGGGTCATATCTTTCAAGAAAGGTCTTATTATCAATGGGGCTTCGGTTTGGCCGACAAAAATATTGGCGCTGCATGAAAGTGTCTCTGCCCCGCTTGTTCCCATAGTCCACTGCATAAAACGGGCTAAAGCATTTATTATTTTCTGCATTATCCCGAGATAATACAGTATTGACATAAATGAAGCAAAAAATATTATCACCGGTAATACACTAAAGGCAAACTGATATCCAAATCCTGGCCAGGTGCTTTCTGGTGGGAAGAAGTATTCTTTCTTTGCTAGGTTGCCAAAGAGGAACTCTGCCCCGTAGTCGGATAAGCTCAAGAAGCGCTCTACTTTGTCACTCAAAAACGCGAAAATCCTTTTGCCGTTTATCCCGTTATCAACTAACCAGGCATATCCATCCGCCAGGAGAAGAGTAACTAACCCATGCTGAAAAATGTATTTTTTTGTTATCGAGTTAAAAAAAATGATAACCAACGTAATCCAGAAAAGAGGGGCCGTAAAGTTAAAAACGGCCGCCAGAACACTCAGAGCAACGGCACCTGCAACCGGGATTAGAAACCTTCCTTGGGATAGAACATCTTTGTTCAGGAATATTAAAACAAGCCCTAAAAGGATAAACATCGATATGAAAGACAGAGAGTTTTCTCCAAGTATTATCCCTGCAAAAAGTATCTGAAGAAAGAGCCCCCAGAATACTGTCCTGTAGGCTATTCTTCTCCGATTATTTGAAAGCAAGAACGCAATAAGCAATAAAGTCACAATTCCCGCTATACCCATAAATCTCATTTTACCTCCTAATGCTAGTCCTCTTCCGGTGGCTCGAAGCAGGCCCTACACCTTGCCTCGTACACCTCTGTTGCTCCAAGCAATACAAGTTCTTTTGATTTTACAATTCGTTGAGTGTAGTTGGCAGGGTTGCCGCATTTCACGCATATAGCAAGTGTTTTGGTTATATATTCTGCTTCACACAGAAGTTGAGGCATAGGCTCAAAGGGTTTCCCTCTATAGTCTTTATCCAGGCCCGCTACGATAACCCTCTTGCCCTGACATGCGAGTTCCTTGCAGATATCTACAAGAGATTCATCAAAAAACTGTGCTTCATCTATTCCCAGGACCTGGGCATCCTTCGCCAGCTTCAGAATTTCTATGGGTTTTTCTACGGAAATGGACGGTATCATCTGTTTGTTGTGAGAAACTATGTGGTTATTACTGTATCTTGAGTCAATTCTGGGTTTGAAAATGGCCACCCTCTGCTTTGCTATTAATGCTCTTCGCAACCTCCTTATTAACTCCTCCGTTTTACCCGAAAACATACTGCCACAGATAACTTCTATCCAACCGACTTTTTTATTAGAAACACCTGCAATTTCTTCGATCCCGAGAGGCTTTGGGCGAATCATCCCTGTCATTTTTGTTTATTCCTCCAGCTGCTTTAGAAGGGAGATGAGCTTGGTCTTGAATAGATCTATGGCGACCGTATTATACCCCCCTTCTGGAATTATTATATCAGCGTATTTTTTTGTGGGTTCTACGAACTGTTCATGCATCGGTCTGACCGTGTCAAGATATTGCTCTATTACAGATTCCAGCGTCCTACCCCTTTCCCTTATATCTCTTCTTAACCTCCTTATAAACCTTATGTCAGGAGCCGTTTCTATGTATATCTTGATATCCATTATATCCCTGAGTTCCGGATCATAGAGAACCATTATTCCCTCCAGAACAATAATCTTGTGGCCAGAGACAAATAGGGTTTCTTTTTTTCTCGTGTGTGTTTTGTAGTCGTAGATCGGGACGTGAACAGGTTTCCCTTCCAGTAGAGCTTGCATATGAGACTTTAGCAGGTCAAAATCATAAGCGTCCGGGTGGTCGAAATTATGCCTGTGTCTCATGTCCAGTGGTATATGACTGAGATCATGATAATAAGAATCCTGTTCGATAATAATCACCTGCTCTGGATCAAAATCTCTGACGATATTTTTTGCCATTGAAGTTTTGCCAGAACCGGTTCCCCCTGCTATCCCAATAAGTATGGCCCTTTTCATTTGCTTTCTCTCTCTTTTAACTTTTCACTGTCAAAAGGAAAAGGAAACAGCTCACTTAACCGCAATGTTTTGTAACTACCGCGGGTATCGAAAATATAGACCTTGATATCCCCGCAGACATCCCATAAAACCTGTCTGCAAGCTCCACATGGTAAGGCTCCATTATCAGAATAGATCCCTATAGCTATAAACTTTCTTTCTCCGTTAACAACAGCATTCGCTACGGCATTTCTTTCTGCACATACGCTTAACCCATATGAACTTGATTCAACATTACATCCCTTGTAAATCTTTCCGCTCGATGCAAGCAGCGCAGCACCTACCTTGTAACCAGAGTAAATTGCCAGCGCATTCTTATAAGCTTTTTCAGCTTCAGCTCTTATTGATATCGATTCATCTCTCTCCATAACCTCTTCCTTTCATAAGGATCAAACATCAATAATAGGAAAATTCCCATTAAAAATCCACCTATATGAGCGAACCATGCCACACCTCCCTCTTGCTGGAAACTCAGAGCCCCCAGACCGTTGGTAAGCTGAATAAGGAACCAGAACCCCAGTACGTATACTGCGGGTATTGAAATTTTCTGTATGAAGAATATCAGGAAGATGATAACATGAACCTTGGCTCGAGGGTACTTCACTAGATATGAACCCAGTATTCCAGATATAGCCCCGCTTGCCCCTATCATCGGCAGATCTGAGAGTGGATTTATAAAGATCTGAACGAGAGAGGCGAATATCCCACAACACAGATAAAATACAGCATATTTGAAATGGCCAAGTGTACCCTCGATATTATCGCCAAAGATCCACAGATATAACATATTACCCGCGATATGAGCAAAACTTCCATGCACAAAAAGAGATGTGAAAAGAGTTTTGATGGTGAAGATAAGCTCTCCGCTGAATACTCTCGAAGGGACAACGCCCAGTGTAAAAAACCACTGCCTTAATTCATTGTGGGGCAAACCGAGCTGATAGAAATAGACTGCGAAATTGGCAATTATAATTCCGTACGTTATGTATGGTTTTCTAAGTCTTATATTGGAGTCTCCAATCGGGATAAACATTTCTTACCCTATAATAGTAAACTTTATCCTATATTCGAGTTTGTTGTAACACCTATCCATAGCT
>QNCQ01000097.1 GCA_003645825.1 Fidelibacterota bacterium | reverse complement strand
TCTCTACAGTCCCTGGAGATTTCTCCTTTGAAAGCTTTCTCTCTTTCTGCAAAGAGAAAATTTTTGCTTATTCCCGCATCTATTACCTCCCAGGGTAAAGTTCTGTTTGTATCTCGCTCTTCCAGATATTTTGAAGGTTTGATACCAACTCTGGTGAATGCTGTTTCCCATTTTTCCCATGAAAAGCACTCCTTCCACGAGTCAAACCTGGCACCCTGCTTCCATGCTTCATAAATGATGTCAGCTATACGTCTATCCCCTCTTGAAATTACCCCTTCTAAGAGAGAATAGTATGGGTTTCTGGTCATAATTTTCACTTTTTTCAGCTTTCTCAGCATGGGTTTAATGTAGTCAATCTTCGCTTGTAGCTCTTCAGGAGGGTTTTGTCTTTCCCACTGGAAGGGAGTGAAAGGCTTTGGAATGAAGTTTGAAATAGTAACATTTAGCGTTAGCTTTCCCTTACCAGCTTTCAAGATATGTTCAAGGAGGGTGTATATAGCTTCCAGGTCATCATAGGTTTCACTGGGTAAACCAATCATGAAATAAAGTTTCAGTACCCGCCACCTGTATGAAAGAGCTATCTCCACATCTCTTAATATTTCATCGTCGGAGAAATATTTGTTTACTACCCGCCTTAATCTTTCAGAGCCGGCTTCCGGGGCGTATGTTATCCCGGTTTTCAGTGTTTCTTGGAGGGCTCGTGCTATCAGATCAGAGAAGCTCTCAAGTCGCAGAGAGGGGAGTGACAATGACAGCTTCTTTTGGACCAGAAGTGGGTACAGTTCCTGTATGAGAGGGTGTAAACCTGTGTAATCAGAGCTTGAGAGTGAAAGAAGAGAGATTTCCCCATGCCCGGTGTTTTCATATACTTTGGTTACCTGGTTCATTATGTCTCTGTGGCTTCTTTCTCTGACTGGCCGATAGATAAATCCTGCCATGCAAAATCTACACCCCCTTGTACATCCTCGCATTACTTCGAAGGTAAGCCGATCCTGTGAGATTTCTACAATTGGCAAGATCGGAGATTCCGGGTAGTAGAAGGGTTTAAGAGTGGGCGTTTTGGAAGCCTTTATCTTTTCCGGGACATCCTCTGCAATGGGAATAGGGACCATGTAGCCTTGATCATCTTCTCTTGATAATTTATATAGTGCGGGGATGTACAGATTGGAGTATTTTGACACAAGCTCCCGGAAAATGTCTTTCCTTTTCACCTGTTGTCGTTTCAGCTTTCCTATAGTTTTTATGAAATCAACAATACTTTCTTCTGCATCTCCTATGAAAAAAATGTCTATAAAGGAGGCAAGAGGCTCTGGATTGAAGGCACCGGCTCCGCCGGCAACTATTATAGGCTCATCATCTCTTCGATGTTTGCTGAAAATGCTTATGCCAGATAGCTCCAGAAGATTAAGTATATTTGTGTACGTTAGTTCGTAGGAAAGATTAAAACCTACGATATCGAAATCCCTGATGGGTGTTCTGGTCTCAAGAGAGAAGAGGTATAATCCTTTTTTTCTCAATTCTTTTTCAAAGTCAATCCACGGTGCATAGGCTCTTTCGGCGATAATGTCATTGCTTTTGTTCAGGATGTGATAGATAATCTGGAAGCCAAAATAAGACATCCCCACATCATATAGATCGGGGTACACAAGAACAACCCGCGTCTTATCAGGGCTGAACTTTTTTATTATGGTTCCGGGTTCACCCCCCGTGTACCTGCCCGGTTTTTCCACCCGTTTTAAAATTTTGAATAATAATTTTTCCTGCAATTTCTTTCCAACAGGTTAAAGTACCCTTTATTTCTTGGGGATAATAGTGAACGAAAGATACACTATTAAACCGGGAATTACTCCCAGACATAAAGTTGCAAGAGCTGCTAAGACACGAATGATGTTATGGCCTACACCCCCGTACATTTTGAGCAACTTCCATTTTTGTCTGGATCTGAAGAGCCTTTCCTGCCCGAAGCTGTTCCCATAGTGTGGGCAGAAGACATAATCATAAAGATGGCCTTTGTTGTGTCTGGTAAGGGTTTTCATTTTCCCTCAAGTCCAAGCTCTTTTGCGATACTCTTGAGAGCGTCGATGACATTTTGGATGTGTTCGTCTTCATCAACTCCCAGTTCCTTTATTCCCTGCTTTATCTCCTCTCTGCTGACTTTTGCAGCAAATGCTTTCTGCTTAAACTTTTTCTTAACCGACTTTACTGTTACGTCATGTATGCTTCTGGTGGGACGAACAAGGGCAACAGCAATGATAAATCCTGTCAGCTCATCCACCGCGAACAATGTCCTGGCCATTAGACTGTCTCGTGGAACCCCTGTATAGGAAGCATGAGATAGAATGGCCTTTCGTACGTCTTCCGGGTAGCCTTCCTTTTCGAGAATTTCGTACCCTCGGTAAGGATGATTTTTCTCATCGGGATACATCTCATAATCGAAATCATGTAGAAGTCCCACGATGCCCCATTTTTCTTCGTCTTCTCCAAACTTTCTCGCATAAAATCTCATTGCAGCTCCAACTGCGAGGGCATGTTTCCTTAAGTTTTCACTTTTGGTGTACTCACAAAGCAACTTCCAGGCTTCTTCTCTATTCATAAATCTCTCTCCTTTTTAGCTTACAGACTCATCTTCCGGAAGGTTTAAAAAAATCCCTTTTCTTAGTAATATTCTTACAAACCTTCTTCTATAGATCAAATTGTATTCCCTGGCTTTATTAGGGAATCTTTTTAGAACTTCAGATCTCACGAGAGTCAAGAACTCTGCAGCAGAGGCCTCATCAAAATCATCTTCCATCAATCGCTTTACTACCCAATCGGTATATCTCTTTAACCATCTCATCTTTGCATCTTCAAGCTGTTTTTCCCTATCCTGTTCTTCATCCATAGCCATACTACGGTAGCAAATTTAATTTTATTATTTTAATTAATGTAGAAGTATCTATCTCGAATTAATCGTTGCCTTTTATTTTATTTTCATTTCGCGTGAGTCTTTCTTTCTTAATGAGGGAACACTCTAATGCAATTTGTTGTATCTCTTTAAATTCGAAGGGTTTGGATATCACCTTATCTATTCCATGTTCTTTTATTTTCTTCTCATCCATCTGGCTTCCCCATCCTGTGATAAGGACAATCACAAGTTCGTTTTTTAGTTTTCTTAGCTCGTCGCTTAATTCCCAACCGGATATGCGCGGCATCCCCAGGTCAGTGAACACCACGTCGATATCAGGGTTTTTCCTGAATACCTCCAAAGCTTCCGTTCCATCTTTCGCAGTCACCACATTATAATGTAATAGCTTCAGAATGTCGTATAGGAGAGATCTCGGACCCTCTTCGTCATCCACGACTAGTATTTTGTTTATTGGGGTTATTTGTTTTCCTGTGAATTCCTTTTTCTCCTTGGCTTCAGGAGGTGCAGCTCTTGCTACAGGAAAAGTAGTGATTACTTCGGTACCTTCCCCCAACTTGCTCTTTACTTCTATCTTGCCGTTGTGTCTGGACACGATTCCATAGCTTATACTCATCCCCAGACCGGAGCCTTTTACTCCTTTCGTGGTGAAAAATGGATCAAAAACTCTTTTTGTGACCTCTTCGCTCATGCCAACGCCAGTGTCCTTTATGGAAATGACAACTTCATCTCCTTGTGTGAACGTATTTATAATAATGTCTCCTCCCTCAGGCATGGCATCTATAGCATTGCTTATGATGTTTGTAAAGACCTCCCTTAACTCGGAAGGATTCCCCTCAACTAGGGGTATCTCACCGAAATTTTTGACTATGTTAAAATAGAGGCCTTTCTCTTCAGCTTCGTCTTTCCATTTGGCTTTCAGGTATCTTACAGCGTCGGAAACCACATCATTTATGTTCAGGGTTGTAAAGTGCTTATCTTTTCTTAACCTTGTAAAGTCCTGTATTCTCCTGACGGTTTCTGCCCCATCAAGGGCAGCTTTTTCTATTAGCTCTAAGCCCTGATCCACCTCTGGAGGTAGGTTGAATCTTCTTAATATCTGGGCTCTTCCAAGTATTGCGCTTAACACGTTGTTGAAATCGTGAGCTACACCGCCCGCCATTTCTCCAAGAGCCCTGATTTTCTCAAAGTGTGCGAGGCTTTCCTGCATCTGTTGGGTTTCTTTTTCCAGTCTTCTCATAATGATTACCTGAGAGATGAAATTAGCGAATATCTCTATAGGCCCGACAGTCTCGTCGGTTGGCACGAGCCCACTCTTCGAATCATCAAGTGATATCATCCCGATCATTTTCCCTTCTTTGTCTAAGAGTGCTACGAAAAGATTGTCTTCTCTATGCCACCGACCCTCTCCAGGTTCGTATTGGCGCTTGCCATAGTCCACCGGGAAATTTTCCAGCACTTCTTTCATAGTATGGGGCAAATAGCAGGATTGTTTGCCGAGCCTTATCCCCTTTTCGAAGACCTTTTCCAGCATTTCTTTCGAAACATGGGCCTTCTTCATTTTTTCAAGAACTTCCTCGTCGACTCCTACATGCCCTAAGATTTCTCTATATGGTGGTTCGTCTTTAAACACGTATAGAAGCAATCTGTAGAAATCTGAAATCTCTACGATACTGTTACAGACAAGCCTGAAAAACTCTTTTTCATCTTTTATTGACAAAATGTCTGCTGAGACTTTACTGAACTTCTCTATCTGTTCCGAGTAGTTTCTTATTCTCCTCTCGCTTTCCTGAAGCTTCAGAGTCGCAACATATCTGTCTGTTATGTCCCGGGAGATGACAACAATTCCTATCACATCATGACTGTCTGAACTTATAGGAACCTTGGAGACAGAAAACCAATGTACTTTCCCCTCAGTTTCTACCTCTTCTATTTTATCAAAAATCGGCTTGCCTGTTGTGATAATTTCTTTTTCCTCAGCTATTATTTTTTTAGCATGCTCTTCCTGAAGAAAATCGAGGTCCGTCTTCCCTATAGCCTGGGCAGGATTGTCCAGGCCAAGAAGCTCTGCCTGAGCTTTATTGATCCTAACGTACTCCAGATTTTTATCTTTAAAAGCGATTGCGTCCGGGATATTGTCCATTAATATCTGTAGTAGCTCCATCTCGTATCTTAATTTTTCTTCAGTCTCTTTTCTTTTCTCCTCTTCTTCCAGAGCGTGCATGGAGTAGGAAATGTCCATTCCAACTTCAAGGAAGAGCTCTTTGTATTCTTTTTCTGTGAAAATGTTTTTTGTTGAAGAAACCTGAAGGATACCATAAACTTTGTCGTTATACTTCAGGGGATAGCAGTATAGATAGTACCCCTTGCAATATCTTCTCATATAGCATTTGTTACAAGTTTCCATAGGGGACTTTATCTGTAGAAGATTCTTTTTCTCTGAAGCCTTTTGCATGCATGCTGTGAGTCCCTGATTGAATATATTCTTTTCCAGATAACTGGTAAGTTTCCCCCATCCGTGAGCGGCATAAGAAACAGGAATATTATCCTCAACAAGTACGATCCATACTCTCTTGAATATTCTAGTTTCTGTGAGATATTCGCAGATGCTTTTTATCAGTTCCTTTTTATCTTTTTCTTTTGCTATTGCCTGATTGACATTTCTTATTGCCTTCAAGAGCTTATTCAGAAAGACGTTTTTTTTAATTATCTTGCGGTTTTCTGTAACATCATGAAAAGCAAAGCAGAATAAATCTTCGAATATGTGAAATAGATTTATCGTAAGGTGTTTTTGTAGTCGGGGGACGTATGCTTCAAAGAAAAGAGAGTCCTGTTTATCGCGAACCCTCAGTATTTCCTGTTTTTTAGGTAGTAGTTCCATATTGTGAAATTCGCTCACCCTTTTGCCGATGAGGCTCTCCTTGTTAATTCTTAATATCTTTTCCGCTGTTGCGTTGATATCTATTACAAGGAAATCTGCTTTTTCCTTTTCCTCTGTAAGCTTAACAATGACCTGGCCTTCCGTTACGTTTTCAAAGAGTTTTCGAAACTTCCTTTCGCTTTCTTTAAGAGCCTTTTCCTTTGCCCTCAATTCGGTAATTTCTCTTTGAGTACCCCATGCCCGAGCGATTTTACCATTCTCTATCTCGCCGACAAAATTGTTAAGGAAAATGTGCAGATTCCCTTCTTTATCTTTCTCATAGGACTCGCCATTTATCAGTTTAAATCCACTTCTGATAAATGCGCGAAGGTATTCGATATTTCTCGGGTCATCCGGTGTCAGTAGTTCGTGTAGTTTCGCTCCTATTATTTCCTCCTTTTCCTCAAATCCATACATTTTCGCCATAATGTTGTTACATTCTGATAGGAACCCTTTTTCGAGAAAAACTCGAATCATTTCGTCTTCAGGTGTATCTATAGGCAGAGGCTCTTCGAGTTCAAAACACCATATTCCCTCGGCTGAGTTTTCAAGGAGGGAATTATACTTCTTTAAAAGCTCATTATACTCTTTTTCTAGTTGTTTAGCACTCTTTTTGCCCATTCATCTCTCATATTTATAGAGTACAATGAAACTTTTCCAAACCTGTTCTTATTTTGTCTCCCACGAGCACCGACAACGAAGGAATGTTTTTTGTCTGACAGTCAGGAGCTATTTTTGCTCTTCGTCGGAGCCAGTTTCGGATGGAGTAGTTCCCGAAGTTTTAAATTTGGAGAAAAAATGAGACATCTTCTCCGGCATTATTACCATCAAAGCTCCTAAAACTGCGCCTGTAATCCCCACCAGGACAATA